>JALZEC010000357.1 GCA_030862235.1 Actinomycetota bacterium
GGGTACCTCCGCGGGCCCGTCCCGGCGTCCTCGCGCCGTACCCGTCACGCGGCCCGCGGAGGCACCCGACGACCTGGGCGACGACTGGTGGGGCGTGACGCCGTGACACCATTGATCCTCGCCGTGCTCGGCGCCTACGGCGTCTTCCTGCTTTATACCGCCCTCGTCTTCGGATGGCGGGGGATCGGGCCGGCGCCGTCGGCCGTGGGTACGTCGAGGGCCCGGCGGGTTCGGGTGCAGGACTGGCTGGCTCAGGCTGGCCTTGACGAGGTGAGGCCGTCGCAGTTCCTGGCCGCTGCCGGCGTGCTCTTCGTCGCGGGAACCGCCGTCACGTTCGCCCTCCTCGGCGCCCTCCTCCCGGCGCTGGCGGTCGGTGGCTTCGCGGCTACGTACCCGGCGGTCTCGTACCGCACGCGCCGGCGCCACCGGCGGCAGCGGACGGCCGAGGCCTGGCCCCGGATGATCGAGGAGATGGCGTTGCTCACCGGGTCGCTCGGGCGCTCGGTGCCCCAGGCCCTGTTCGAAGTCGGCTCCCGCGCTCCCGAGGAGATGCGCGCCGCCTTCGACGCCGCCCATCGGGAGTGGATGTTGACGACCGACTTCGCCCGCACGGTGGCCGTCCTCAAAGCGCGCCTCGCCGACGCCACCGCCGACGCTGCCTGCGAGACGCTGCTGGTCGCGCACGAGGTGGGAGGGACCGACCTCGAACGGCGGCTGGCGGCGCTGGTCGACGACCGGGTGGCCGACGTACAGGGAAGGAAGGACGCCGTCGCTCGCCAGGCCGGCGTGCGCTTCGCCCGGCGGTTCGTGCTGCTCGTCCCCGTGGGGATGGCCCTCGCCGGGCTTTCCATTGGCAACGGGCGGGACGCCTTCTCGACACCGGGCGGGCAGTTGGCTGCTCTGCTTGGGGTCGCCGTGGTGATCGGGTGCTGGCTGTGGTCGGGGCGCATCATGCGGCTGCCCGACGAGGAGCGTGTCTTCGGATGAGGCTGGCAGTCGCCTACGGGCTCGTGCTGTGGGCTGGGGCCACCCTCATGCTGTCCCAGCTGCGCTGGTTCGCCCGCCCCAGCCTCGTCGACCGTCTCCGGCCCTACTCTCCCGGGGGGCTGGGCGAGCGGGGGCGGGGGTCCGTCCTGTCGGTGGAGTCCTTGCGGGACGTGGTGGGACCGCTCTGCCGGGGCGTGGGTGAACGGGTGTCCCGGGCGTTGGGGGTGACGGAGGACCTGGCCGTCCGCCTCGAGCGGCTGCACTCGCCGCTGGACGTCACCGGGTTCCGGATGCACCAGGTGGGGTGGAGCGTGGCCGGCTTCGGCGCCGTCGCCCTGCTCACGCTCACGGTGCGACCGCCGCCGGTCGCGGCGGTCGTCTTCCTCCTCGCCGGTCCGCTGCTGGTGTTCCTCGTGCTGGAGCAGCGGTTGGCGTCCGCCTCTGAGGCCTGGAAGCGGCGCCTGTTCCTCGAGCTGCCGGTGGTGTCTGAGCAGCTGGCCATGTTGCTGTCCGCCGGCTACTCCCTCACCGGCGCCCTCAACCGGCTGGCCGAGCGAGGGACGGGCTACGCCGCCCGCGACCTCGCCCGGGTGTGCGGGCGAATCCGCCAGGGGCTGTCCGAGATCGAGGCGCTCCGGGAGTGGGCGACCGTCGCCGACGTGTTAGCCCTCCACCGGTTGGTACCCGTCCTCGCCCTCAACCGAGAGGCGAGCGACCTCGGACGGCTGGTCTCCGAGGAGGCCCGCGCCATCCGCCGAGACGCCCACCGGCAGTTGATCGAGATCATCGAGCGCCGAGCGCAGCAGGTGTGGATCCCCGTCACCGTCGCCGCCCTCGTACCCGGAGTTCTCTTCCTCGCCGCCCCGTTCATGCAGGCCTTGCGCCTCTTCTCCGGTTCCTGACCCATCCCCAAGGAGCACACCAACCATGACCCAGGCTGTCCTTGTCACCTACTGGTGGATCCGAACCCGAGTGGCGGGCGTCGCACGCGACGAACGCGGCGAGGGGGTGATCTCCGCCGCCATCGCCGTCCTCATCATGGCCGCCCTCGGCGCGCTCATGTGGGTCGGCTTTCAGGAGCTGTGGAGCGACACCAGCACCCAGACCAGCGAGCAGATCTCGCAGATCGGCGGCTAGGAGGCTGGCCAGGCGATGGCCGCCGTCGATCGGTCCGAGCGTGGGAGCGGCCCCATCTCGACGTGGATCGGCTTCGTCGTCTTCCTGGTCCTGCTGCTCTTCGCCGTCCAGTCGTTGCTCAACCTCTACGCCACGTCCGTCCTCACCTCGGTTGCGTGGGATGCGGCTCGGGAAGTGGCGGGGGCGGACGGAGGAGGCGAGGCGGTGGCGCAGGCCGAGAGCCGGGCCCGAGGGCTGCTGGGCCGGTTCGGCGAGCGGGTGAGCTTTGACTGGTCGGCCACGAGCGACGAGGACGTCGTCCTGCGCGTTCGCGGCACTGTCCCGCGCGTCCTGCTGCCCGCGCAGCGGGGACCGGTGGCGTTCGGGGAGATCGACCGGACCGTGCGCGTGCGCGTCGAGCGGTTTCGGTGACCGCTCGGCTGCGTCGGGACGAGGCCGGCCAGTTCGCCGGGGTCGAGGTCCTGCCCTTCGGGCTCCTCGTGTTCGTGGTCGGCGTGCTGGTGATCGCCAACGCATGGGCGGTGATCGACGCCAAGCTGGCCGTGGTGTCGGCCGCCCGCGAGGCGACGCGGGCCTACGTCGAGTCGCCTCCTGACTCGGACCCGGTCGGACGGGCGGAGGCAGCGGCCCGTGCCGCAATCGAAGCCGCGGGGCGGGACCCGAGCCGGGTCACGATCAGTGCGGTCGAGGCCGACTTCAGCCGGTGCGGCCAAGTGCGATTCGAGGTCCAGTACCCGATCCCGCGGCTGACCGTTCCGTTCCTGGGCGGGTACGGCGAAGGGTTCACCGCCACCGGCCGTCACGGAGAGATCGTGGACCCGTACCGCAGCGGTGTCCCGAGCGGAAGCCGGCGGTGCTGATCCCCCGGGAGGCGCGAGGGAGCGTGCTCCTGCTGTTCCCGGCGGGCGTGCTGGTCGTGATGGTGCTGGCCGCCATCGCCGTCGACGCCTCCATCGCCTTTCTGGGCGAGCGGGAGCTGGCGGCCGCGGTCGCCGGGGCGGCTAACGACGCCGCCACCGAGGCGATCAGCGACGAGGCGTTCTACGGCGCCGGCCAGGTCGAGCTGGACGACGCCGAGGTGGCGCGGGTGGCCGAAGAGCGCGTCCGCACCAGCCTCGACGCCGGACGCCACCAGGGGCTGGATGTCCGGGCCAGCGTGGTGCGCACCTCGGGCGGATGCCCGTCCTTGGAGGTGGAGGCATCCGCCACCGTGCGCTACCTGTTCGCCCGTGCCCTGCCCGGCGGTCCCGACGAGGCGCGGGTAGCGAGTACCGCGTCGTCGTCACCCCTCCAGGAAGACTCCCGGTGTTGACGGCCCGAACGTCGGTATGCTGGCATACCATGAAGCGCACGACCGTGAAAATCCCGGATGAACTCGACGCTCGCCTCCGGCACGAGGCGAAGCGTCGCGGCACGACCGTCTCCGAACTCACTCGCGAGGCAATCGAGGCACATCTGGGCGGCGGCCGACCTCGTCGGCGGTTGCTCGCTGCCTCGGCCGGCGCCAGTGGCCGCGCCGACATCTCTGAACGCATCGAGGAGATCCTCGCTGCCGAGGTGCCGCGATCGCCCTGATCGTCGACGCCGGCCCTCTCTACGCCTACGTCGATGCAGACGACGCCCACCACCGGGAGTGCTTGGAACTGCTCGAGTCTCATCCCGGCCCATTGATCGTTCCCGAGCTCGTCATCACCGAGGTCGCGTACCTGCTCGGCACTCGCATCGGACCCGACGCCGAAGTGCGGTTCATTGGCGACCTGGCCGCCGGAAACCTCATCCCGGAGCCGGTTGCGGCGTCGGACTGGCTCCGCATCGCCGAACTCGTGGCCGCCTACCGGGACCTCCCTCTTGGGACGGTCGACGCCTCCGTCGTTGCGACGGGCGAGCGTCTGTCTTTACGCGACCTCGCGACGCTTGACCACCGCCACTTCACCGTCGTGAAGTCGGCCTTGGGGGCCTTCCGGATTGTCCCGTGATGGGGACGGCAGAGCTTGAAAGAGCACGAAGTATCATGATACGGTACGATCGTGCGCATCGAGACCGTCACCGACGAGACCGGGCGGCGGGTCGTGGAGAAGCGAGCCGAGACCAGTGAGGAGGCGGCGCGGCTGCGACGTGAGGCCGACCTATTCAACGTGGCGGGTCATCCGGGCATGGTCGAGCTCATCGGCTTCGAGGACGGCCCTCAGCCTCGCCTCCGGACCGGGTTCCTCGAGGGCGGGGCGCTCTCCGAGCGGCCTCCCCTTGAGATCGAAGAGGTGGCCGGCGTTGTTGCCGCGCTGGCCTCGACGATCGCCGACCTGCACGCCATGGGCCTAGTGCACGGGGCCCTCGCCCCCGAGCGCGTCGTTCTCGACGAGGACGGGCGGCCCGTGTTGTGCAGCCTCGGCTACGGCGGCCTGGCGGGAGAGCGTCCGCCGGCTCTTCCCGCCTTGCCGCCGCCCTACGCCGATCCGGCCCGCTCCGCTGACGCACCGCTCGACCCGGCCTTCGACGTCTTTGGCGTCGGCGCGATGCTCGGGGAGCTCGTCGCCCGCGTCTCCGGCCACCCTCGGCGGGCAACCGTCGACGCCTTGGACCGGTTGGCCGAGCGAGCGACGGCCGCGGTCTCCGGTGATCGTCCCTCCGCCCGCAGCCTGGCCGACGCAGTGCACGACACGGTGGTGGGCGCACGGCTGCCGCGCCACGGCGCGGGGGCAAGGGCCGGTCGTGCCGCGGTTGGCTTCGCCGGCGACGTGCCCGACCGGGAGCGACCGCTCGAGCGATGGCGCCAGGCACACACTGCGCCTGTTGCGTCGCGGTCCCGCCCGGTGATGGTCGTCCCGGTCGCCGCCCTGGCCGTCATCGCCGTCGGGTTCGTGGCGAGCAGGGCCCGGCTCGGCGACCAGGCCGCCCCGCGTGCAGCCGAACGGGAGGGGCCTGCTCCGTCAGGCGGTCCCGCTCTCGCTGTACCCCCGTCGGTAACTTCAGCAGAGGGTCCACCCCCGCCGGTCACGACGACCACCGTCGTGGTGGCGCCGGCCGCTCCCGCTCCCGCTCCGCGTGGGCACGGCGCGACGGGCGGCTGCGGCCCCCTCGACGCCGTGCTCTCGGCCGACGTCGACGGCGATGGGTGCGCCGAGGCGGTTCGGTATTCGCAAGGCGTCTTGGAGGCGGATGGTCTCCGATGGGCCGTCGGCCAGTCCGGCGATCAGGTGGCCATCGGCGACTGGTCGTGTCACGGCAGCTCTTCAGTCGCCCTCCTCCGCCCGGCGACGGGGGAGATCTTCGCCTTCGAGGGCTGGGCGAGCGCGGGTCGGGATCTGCAGGCACCGCTGGTCGGTCGCGTCGGCGGCGGGCAGCAGCTGCGCGCGGCCGACGTGGACGGCGACGGCTGCCACGAGCTGGTTGTCGAACGGTCTGCGGGGGCACCGGTCGTGCTTCGGGCACGACCGGGATCGGTGCCATGAGCAGCGATGCCCGGCACGACGGCGCGGGTGGCCTCGCCGGCCGTGCTGGCCTGACTGGTCTCTTCGCCACCCTGACCCTCGTGACGGCCGTGCTCCACGCCGCCGGTTCCGGGAGCCTGAGCGGACCGCCGCTCACGCAGCCGGACCAGTGGGAGCGGTGGCTGGCGGAGAGAGACCCGGTCGTCGCCACGATGGCTCTGTTCCGGCTGATTGCGCTGGTCGTGGCCTGGTACCTGGTGGCTACAGCTGCCGTGGGCGGAGTCCTCCGCCTGCTCCGAGCCGTCCGCCTCGTGTCCATCGT
>JALZEC010000393.1 GCA_030862235.1 Actinomycetota bacterium
CGTCCGCCCGAGCGGTGCCGGCCGGCCCTTCCCCGCCGAGCCCCGGGGTGACGGCCAGGGTGATCGTCGCGTGGGCGACGGCGAAGGCGATGCGTCGCGCCTCCTCCGGCAGCACTGCGACCGTGACCACGTCTGCCCCCACGTCGACCACGAGTGCCCCGACGGCCACGGCGACCGTGGGTTCGCCTCCACCGGTCAGTGACGGGTCGAAGGTGGCCAGCACGTCCACCAGATCGCCCCGCCGGACGAGCCCTGGACCACCCTCGGCCGGCAGGGCCACGCCCCGGGTGCCCGCCGGGAGTAGAGCGGCCACGCCGGACAGCCCGTCGGGCGCCAGGTGCCCGCGCAGCACCAGCTGCCCGACGACCAGCGGGGCGACAGCCGTGCGGCCCACGACATCCTCGGCTGAGCCGAACGCCCCGTCGGGCAGGAAGGTCGCGGGCAAGCGCCGGACAGCGATGTCGGCCTGCGCCAGCTCCACGCCCCGGTCGACGGCCCGAGCGGCGACCACCACGGGGCGAAGCGGACCGTACCGCCCGGCGAGGGCGTCGGCCCTCCCGACCAGCTTGGCGACCACCGACGCCGTGGCGAGGGCGAGGAGGGCAACGGCCACCCAGAACGCGAGCGGCGAACGCGACAGACGAAAGCGGAAGAAACGGGAGAGACGCACGGCTCCTCCTCGGGGCGCGCGGGCAGGCACAAAGGAGAGAGGAGGAAGAGGGCTCGCCCGTCTGGGCGTGCCCCATGATCCTAGCCCCGGGCGCCACTAGTCTCCCGGCCGATGCGGGCGCGACGGGTCACCGCCCTGCTCACGTCCCTTGTGGTCCTGGCTACCGCCGGCTGCGGAGAAGGCGGCGATGACGTCGTCGAACCGACCACGACGTCCAGCGACCCCACCGCCTCGACCGACCCGACCACATCGGTGCCGCTGACCACACCGTTCACCTTCGCCCCCCGCGACACCACCCCGTTCGCCGCTGGCGACGGCACGTTCACGATCGCCGGGGACCAGCAGGCGACGGGCCAGTTCTCCTCGACCGCCTGCCCGGGGATCAAGGTGACGCCAGAACGCGGGATCCAAGCCAGTCTGGTCTTCGTCAGCAACGTCGGCCTGGGCAGCGCCCGCCGGTGGGTGCTGGACCTGGCCGGGATGCGCCCGGGCGAGACCCAGTTCCCGGAGCCGGGCGGGTTCAACCAGATCCCTCCGCGCCGGGTCCGTCTCTCGGTGCAAGCCCTCGGCCAGGTCCTGACCTGGGGGACGAACGCCGCCGGCCAGGGCACAGTGACGGGCACGCTCACGGCGAGCGCGCCGGACGCCAAGTCGGGCAGCTTCGAGCTCGAACTCGGGTTCTCGGGAAGCGAGGGAAACACCGTCCCTCTGACTTCTCACGGTCCCGTGCAGATCAAGGGGGACTGGGAGTGCCCGAATAATACCGGTCGTTCCTAGAGAAATCCCTTGACCTTGGAGCCGACTCCAAGGTTTATACTCAAACCATGAGCGGATTGACCGTCTCGAGGTTGGCCGATCAGGTCGGTGTCTCGCCCGACACGGTCCGGTATTACGAACGCATCGGGCTCCTACCGGAGCCCGACCGCAGCGCCACCGGGTACCGCCTGTACGGCGACGACGCCGTACAACGCCTGCGCCTGATCAAGCATGCCCAGCGGTTCGGCCTCCGGCTGGAGGAGGTCGGCGAACTTCTGCAGATCCGGGAGCGGGGGCTGTGCCCCTGCGGCCACACCCGCACCCTGCTCGAGCGGCGGATGGCCGACCTCAACGAGCAGATCGCCGCCCTCACCGGCCTCCGGGAGGACATCGGGAGGCTTCTGGCCGACTCCACGCCGGCCGACCCCGACCGCCAGTGCGCCTCCGGCCTCCTCCAAATCGGCGCCCGCCAGACCTAACCCAAACAGGACGACAAGAAAGGACGATCAGTCATGAGCAACGAACCCTGCAACTGCGGCTGCAACGCCCCCGTGGTCGAGAAGACCGAGGAGTGCACGTGCGGCTGCGGCGGCCACCAGGAGCAGAAGGCTCCGGAGCACGCCGCCAAGTAGCACCAAGCGAGAGAGCCCAGGGCCGGGGACCGCACGTCGGTTCCCGGCCCTTCTCGCGTCTTGGCTCCGCCGACCTACCCCTTCCCCTCGAGTGGAGGAAGCGCGCCCGGGTCGACGGCGGCGTCGCCGCAGGAACACGACCGCTCGTCGGGAATGGCGGGGACGGCCCGGCTGAGCAACCGGCGCACCCTCTCGATGTTCTCGGCCAGGACCCGGAACACCACGTCCATGGTCACCGCCTCGACCCCTTCGATCCCCTCCAGGCCGGCGTCGTAGTCGGTGACCAGGGCCACCCCCGAGTAGCACATGCCCAGCTCGCGGGCCAGGACGGCCTCGGGGTACTGCGTCATGTTCACCACGTGCCACCCCGCGGCCGAGAACCAGCGGGACTCGGCCCGGGTCGAGAAGCGGGGCCCCTGGATGACCACCACCGTCCCCTCCCGGTGCATGGCGATCTCCTCTTCCGCCGCCGCTCCCGCCACCACGGACCGCAGCTCCTCGCAGTACGGGTCGGCGAACGAGATGCAGTTGAGCACGGGACCGTCGAAGAATGTGTCACCCCGGCCCCGGGTACGGTCCACCAGCTGGTCGCAGAGGACGAACTCGCCGGGTTTGATCTGCGGCTGGAGGGACCCGACGCTGCACGGTGCCAGGATCCGCTGGACCCCCAGCTTGCGCATGGCCCACAGGTTCGCCCGGTAGTTGACCTTGTGCGCCGGGTACTCGTGGTGGACGCCGTGGCGGGCGAGGAAGGCAACCCGCCGGCCACCCATCTCCCCCACGGTCAAGCGGGCGGACGGCGACCCGTAGGGGGTCTGGACGGTGACCTCTTCCAGGTCGGACAGGAACTGGTAGAAGCCCGTCCCGCCGAAGATCCCGATTTCGGCGGTGGGTAGGGCCAAGGGGAAGGGTCCTCAGGCGATCTTGGCCGCGGATTTCGCCGAAGGACCGTCGCCCGAGCTGGTCGTGCTCTTCTCCGCGGGACCGGAGGCCGACCCCGACCCCTCCGAGCCGGAGCCCGAGCCGCCCTCGCCCGACCCGGCCTTCGCCTTGTCCTTCTCCTTGTCCTTCTCCTTGTCGGCCTTGCCGGTGGGCTTGCCCGAGGGCGTCCGGCTGTCGGTCCGGTAGAACCCGCTGCCCTTGAACGAGATGGCGATCGACCCGAACACCTTGCGTAGGGCCCCCCCGCAGGCGGGGCAGGTCGTCAAGGGTTCGTCCTTGAACGACTGCGCGACCTCGAGGTGCTGGCCACAGGCCTTACAGGCGTACTCGTAGACGGGCATGGCGAGCCTCCACCAAACGGCGCGAACGGCGATCCCGGCGACCGGGCCGAAGTCTGGCACTCGGACCGTTCGACTGTCAGTCTACGAGAGCGACGACCGCTGGAAGACGACGAGCGATGGAAACAGCGTCTCCGACCGACCAGACCCCTCCCCTACCATTGACCCGGTGCAGGCCGGCGTGGCTGACAACCCCCTCGACGCCATCCTCGCCCGGCTCGAAGCCCTCGACGTCCGGGTCCGCCACCTCGAGGCCCGGGTTCACGAGCTCGAGCAGTCAGGGAGCGAGTTCCGGCGGGCCCTGAATCGCCTGGGCGAGGCGCTGGCCGCTACCCATGACCGCCCGGCCATGCTGCGGGCCGTCCTCGAGATCTGCGCCCTCTACCTTCAGGCCTCGGGCGGCGTCTTCTACGGGGCGGTCGGGGGCAGTGCCCGTCTGCGCCCGCTGGCCACGTCCCTCCATCACCGCCCCGTAGAGGAACTGGGCGAGCTTCCCCCCGGCTCGGGGCTGGCCCAGGCTGCGGGCAGCACGGGGGCGGTTGTGGTCTGGCCAGGGCCGGTAGGAGCCGAACCGTCTCCCGAAGAGCTGGTCATTGCCTTCGGGGACGTGAGCGCGCCCCGTCCGTCGGCCGCGATCGCCGTGCCCATCCGCTCGGGCGGCCGGGACTTCGGGGTGCTCGCCTTGTACGGCCGGTCGGTCGACAGGCCGTACAGCGAGGACGACGTGGAGTCGCTGAGCGCCCTGGCCCGGCAGGTGGAGACGGCCATCGAGAACACCTTCCTCTACGAGGAAGCCACCCGGCTGTCGATCACCGACGGCCTCACCAGCCTGTGGAACCGGCGCCACTTCGACCTCTCGCTCGCCGGGGAGGTCCAGCGGGGCGTCCGGTTCGGGTCGCCCTTCTCGGTCGTCCTCCTCGACCTCGACCGCTTCAAACCGATCAACGACCAGTACGGGCACCAGGCGGGGGATGCCGCCCTCGTCGAGGTGGCCCACCGCCTGACCAGCGCCATCCGGGACGTCGACCTGGTGGCCCGCTTCGGCGGGGACGAGTTCGGCCTCATCCTCCCCAACACCGGCCTGGCCGGCGCCCTGCGCCTGGCCCAGAAGGTGCTCGGCGTCCTTGGCGAGACGCCGATGGACTTCGACGGAGCGGTGCTGACCCTGCACGCCTCCGCCGGTGTGGCGTCCTATCCCGAGCACGGCAGGAACGGGCGACAGCTGGTCGCGGCGGCCGACGCCGCCCTCTACCGGGCCAAGCGTGGCGGCGGCGGGCGCGTGGAACATGCCAAGGTGGTCGAATGAGGAAACCGATCCGCAAAGCGGTCATCCCGGCGGCGGGGCACGGCACGCGGTTTCTCCCCGCCACCAAGGCCCAGCCCAAAGAGATGCTGCCCATCGTCGACAAGCCGGCGATCCAGCACGTCGTCGAGGAGGTCACCCGGGCCGGCCTGCGGGACATCCTCATCATCACCGGCCGGGGCAAGCGGGCCATCGAAGACCATTTCGACCGCTCCTTCGAGCTCGAGGCCTCACTCGAAGCGTCGGGGAAGTTCGACCTGCTGAAACAGGTCCAGGAGATCGCCGACATGGCGGACATCCACTACATCCGCCAGGGCGAGGCCCGCGGCCTCGGGCACGCCGTCTCGGTCGCCCGCCAGCACGTCGGGGACGAGCCCTTCGTGGTCGTCCTCGGGGACGACATCATGACCGAGTCATCCACGATCCTCCCCGACATGCTCGGCGTCTACGAGCGGTACGGCCGCTCGGTTGTCGCGCTCAAGGAAGTTTCCCGGTCCGAGATCTCCTCCTACGGGTGCGTCAAGCCCGAGCAGGTGGACGAGCAGCTGGTCAGGGTCCTCGACATCGTCGAGAAGCCCGAGCCGGACAAAGCCCCCTCCAACCTGGCGGTCACCGGCCGCTACATATTCACCCCCGAGATCTTCGACGCCCTCGAGCAGGTGGAGCCCGGCGCCGGCGGGGAGATCCAGCTGACCGACGCCATGGCCCTGCTCCTCAAGGAGCAGACGATCTACGGCTACGTGTTCGAGGACGGCCGGTACGACGTGGGCGACAAGCTCGACTACCTGCGGGCCACGGTCGAGCTGGCCATCGACCGTCCCGATCTCGGCCCCCGCTTCCGCGAGTTCCTCGCCGACCTCGTCCAGCGCAAGAAGCTCGTCTGAGGAGAGGCGTGCTGACGCCGGTCGAGGAGGTCCGCGCCGCCATCCTGGCCACCTGTGCGCCGCTCCCCGCGGTCGAGGTCCCACTCAGCGCCGCCGCCGGACTCGTTGCCGCCGGCTCCCTCCCGGCGCCGTTCGACGTACCGCCCTTCGCCAACACGGCCA
Source organism: Actinomycetota bacterium (assembly GCA_030862235.1). GTDB lineage: Bacteria > Actinomycetota > Acidimicrobiia > Acidimicrobiales > AC-14 > JALZEC01. The sequence goes on from JALZEC010000393.1 coordinate 5,688, forward strand.
TGGACGGCTACGCCGTGCGGGCGGCAGACACCGCCAACCCGCCGGCCCGCCTTGCCGTCGTCGGCGTCCTCCCCGCCGGCGGCACACCCGACACGCCAGTCGGCACCGGCCAGGCCGTGCGGATCATGACCGGTGCGCCCATCCCTCCCGGTGCCGACGCCGTCGTCATGGTGGAACGCACCCAGCCGCTCGATGGCGGCGCCTCCGTGCTCATCGAGATTGAGGCCACGCCTGGCATGTCCATCCGGGAGGCCGGGAGCGACGTGCGGGCGGGCACCGAGGTCGTGCCCGCCGGCACCCCTCTCTCCGCTGGCCACATCGGCGTCCTGGCCAGCCTCGGCTACGAACAGGTCCCCGTCCACAGCCGTCCGCGGGTCGGCGTCCTGGCCACTGGGGACGAGCTGGTCGATGGCTCAGAACCCCTCCGACCAGGGAAGATCCACGACTCCAACCGTCCCATGCTGCTCACGATGGCCTCCCAGTCGGGAGCCGAGCCGGTGGACCTCGGCCGGGATCCTGACGATCCCGAGGCCATCGCCGCCAGCATCGAGCGAGCCGTGCACTACCGGCGGTGCGACGCCGTCCTCGTCACGGGCGGCGTGAGCGTTGGTGACTTCGACTACGTCAGCGCCGTCCTCGGGCGCCTCGGCCAGCTCTGGACGTGGGACGTGGCCATGAAGCCGGGCAAGCCCCTGGCCTTCGGCATGGTCGACGGGCGGCCGGTCTTCGGCCTCCCCGGCAACCCGGTGTCGGCCGCCGTCTCGTTCGAGATGTTCGCCCGGCCGGCCCTCCGCACCCTGATGGGCCATCCCGAGCCGTTCCGCCCCCTCCTGGCCGGGACGGCGGCCGAGCCCTTCCGCCGGCGGCCGGACGGGAAGCTGCACGTGAACCGGGTCGTCGCCCGCTGGGTCGGCCAAGGG
>JALZEC010000412.1 GCA_030862235.1 Actinomycetota bacterium
AGCTGGCGCTGCACTTCGGCCAGGTGGGCCCGCAGCTCCTCCTCTGTCGGTTCCGGGCCGGCGCCACCACCCGGGCCGCCGGGCGGCGCGGCGGGGGCCTGCGGTTCCGGCTCCCGGCCGATCGGCCGTTCGCCGGACGGTGTCCAGATCGTGCTCATCCGCTCCCTCAGCCCACTGTCGGCAACGCAGCCCTTTGCTGCTCGCTCATGCTGCTACCCTAGGTGCCACAACTGAAGAGGGAAGCGGGGCTCGTCCTGGCCAGTTCGCAGGTCTGGCTCCCACCTGTCCACCTGGAACCCAGCGTGCGGCGGGTCGATCGACCGCCAGGGGCGGACGTGCTTCCCAACGTCCGCTTCTTTCGCGTTCAGAGAAGACTTCGTTTCGACATCCCCGCCGCGCAAGCCGTCGGGGGAGGAGGGATGCCTCATCGCCGGATCAGACGGGACAGACGTACGGATCAACGAGCGAATTCGGGCGCGCGAGGTGCGCCTGGTGGATCCCGACGGGCGACAGCTCGGGATCCGTCCCCTCCCGGAGGCCCTGATGATGGCCCGGGAGCTGGACATGGACCTGGTGGAGGTAGCGCCGCTCGCCGACCCCCCCGTCTGCCGGATCCTCGACTACGGCAAGTGGAAGTACGAGGCGGCCCAGCGGGACAAGGAGTCCCGCCGCAAGAGTGGCAACGCCCCCATCAAGGAGATGAAGTACCGCATCAAGATCGGGGAAGCGGACTTCGACACCAAGACCCGCAAGGTGGCCAGCTTCCTCGACGAGGGTCACAAGGTGAAGATCACGATCATGTTCAAGGGACGGGAGATGGCCCGTCCGGAGTTGGGCAAGAAGATCCTCGACCGTATCGCCGAGCAGCTGTCACCTCCGGCGAAGGTCGAGGCCGCGCCCCGGCTCGACGGGCGGAACATGGTCATGGTCCTGGCGCCGGACAAGCGGGCCCGGCCCAAGGAGAAAGCGACAACCTGATGCCCAAGATGAAGACGCACCGGGGAGCGGCCAAGCGCTTCCAGGTCACCGGTAGTGGGCGAATCGTGCGCCGCAAGGCGTTCCGGTCGCACCTCCTCGAAAAGAAGCCGAGCAAGCGCACCCGCCGACTGGCCCAGGAGGCGGAGGTCACCGGTGGCGACCGGGCTCACGTGAAGCGCCTGCTGGGGCTGTAGGCCTTCCCTCGAAGCACCACACAGAAAGGGAGATTGATGGCCAGGGTCAAGCGCGCTGTTCATGGACGCAAGCATCACCGCGCCGTCCTCGAGCAGGCCCGGGGCTACTACGGGAACAAGAGCCGGACCTTCCGAGCGGCCAACGAGCAGCTCATGCACTCCGGGCAGTACGCCTTTCGTGACCGGCGCGCCCGCAAGGGGGACATGCGCCAGCTGTGGATTCAGCGGATCAACGCCGGCGCCCGCCAGAACGGCCTGAGCTACAGCCGGTTCATCGCCGGTCTCCGGGTCGCGGGGGTCGACGTCGACCGCAAGGTGCTGGCCGACCTGGCCGTCAGCGACCCCACCGCCTTCGCTGCCCTGGTTCGGGTCGCGGCGGAGGCCGCGCCCTCGGAGGCGGCCGCTTCTCCCACTTCGTGAGCGCCCGCCCGGGAACGGGCGGACACGCGCTCGGGCTCCGCCACAAGCGGGTCCAACGGGTCCGGCGCCTTCTCAGCCAGGCGTCCTACCGGCGGGCAGAGGGGGCCTTCGTCCTGGAGGGCGCCAAGCTCCTAGAGGAGGCCCTGCGGGCGGCGGCACCCCTGGAGGCCGTCTACGTGGCTCCGCACGCCGATCCCGCCCTGGACGCGCTCGTGGGACAGGCCTTCGACGTCGGCGTGCGGGTGTTCTCGCTGCGGCCTGGGGTGATGGAGCGGGTGGCGGACACGGTCACGCCCCAGCCCATCCTGGCCATCGCCGGGTTCACCTCCCGCTCCTTGGAGGAGGTGCGTGACCAGGAGTTGCTGGTCGTGTGCGTCGACGTTCGGGATCCGGGAAACCTCGGCACGATTCTTCGTACAGCGGAAGCAGCGGGAATAGGAGCGGTACTCTGTACGGACGGGACGGTTGACGTCTACAACCCCAAGTGCGTACGGGCTTCGGCCGGATCGGTGTTCCATGTCCGGCTCGTGGCTGGAGGGAAGCCGGTGGAGGTTCTCGAGCAGCTAGGCGCATGGGGCGTGCGCCGCCTCGGCGCCGCAGCCAGCGGAGGCACGGCGTACGACGAGGTCGACTTCCGCCAACCAACCGCCATCGTGCTCGGGAATGAAGCAACCGGTCTCCCGACCGAAGTCACCCGTAACCTGGATGGACTCGTCAGCGTTCGCATGGTCGGGCGCGCCGAGTCGCTGAACGTGGGGATGGCTGCGGCCGTCCTGTGCTTCGAGGCCGCTCGCCAGCGGAGGACATGAGCACTCGGAGGCGCCGTGCGCTACATCACCAGACCGCCACGGCGGGCGGTCTCCCGGGGGGCTTGGTCGTTGCCGACTGAGCGGGCGATCGACGTCGACCTTCTCCCGGATGCGGTCGTCCACCTCGACGTGGACCGGCGGATCCAGGCGGTGAACCGTGCCGCCATAGCCCTGACCGGGTACCGAGCGGACGAGCTGATCGGCTGCCAGTTCGACGAGCTGCTCGAACCGCGCCGGGTGGACGGCGAGCGGCTGTGGGCCAACGGCTGGCACTCCTCGACCCGGCTCCGCTCGGTGGTGCGCATTCCCGAGCAGCGGATCCGTCTTCGGGTGGCGGGCGGGCGGATCGTCAGCGCCATGGTCACCGGCCGCTACCAGCGGGACGCCGACGGGCGGCTCCAGGGCGCGGTCCTGGTCCTGCGGGACGGCACCCGGCGCCGTGCCCCCGCCGAGGGCATCGAGGTCGTATCCACCGTCAGCCATGAGCTCCGGTCGCCGCTGACCTCAGTCAAGGGGTACACGAGCCTGCTCCTCAACCGCTGGGAGCGGCTGGCGGACGACCAGAAGCGGATGATGCTCGAGCAGGTCCACCACGACGCCGACCGCGTCACCCGCCTGGTGACTGAGCTGCTGGACATCAGCCGGCTGGAGAGCGGCCGCCTCGTCCTGCGCCGCCAGATGGTCGACATCCCGAGCCTGGTGGCGACGGTGACCGACAAGGTGCGGATGTCCGAGCCCCGGCTGGACGTGACGGTGCGGTTCCCGGAGGACTTCCCGCGGGTCTACGCCGACCCCGACAAGGTGGAGCAGGTGCTGACCAACCTGGTCGAGAACGCGGCCAAGTACGCGAGCCCCAAGGACATGCGGGTTGAGGGCGAGGTGCTCGACGGGGACGTCGCCGTGGGCGTGTCCGACCGGGGCGACGGCATCCCTCCCTCCGACCTGCCCCGGGTGTTCACCAAGTTCTTCCGTCGGGCAGAGACGCGTCCCACCGGCTCAGGCCTCGGTCTGTGGATCAGCCGGGGGCTGGTGGAGGCCCACGGCGGCCAGCTGGTGGTGGAGTCGGAGCTGGGAAAGGGTTCGACCTTCCGCTTCACACTGCCTACGGTGATGCCGGACTAGCGAGACCGAAGCGAAGCGGAGGGAGCGCAGCGCATGCCTGAACGCGGCGCACAGCCAGGTCGTTGACGAACGAGACCACCGAGCGCTTGGACGTTTCAGCCCTCGTCTCGGCCGGCCTGGCCCGGATCGCCGAGGCGCGGTCGCTGGACGAGCTGGGGACGGCGGAGCAGGAGGTCCTCGGGAAGCGCTCGGCGTGGGCGGCGGCGAAGCAACGGTTGGGTTCCCTGCCGCTGGAGCAACGGCGGGACGCCGGCCGAGCGGTGAACGCCGCCCGGGAAGCCCTCCAGGGGGCCGTCGACGCCAAGCGGACGGAGCTCGAGGCGGCGGAGCGGCAACGGCGCCTGGGGGCGGAACGGCTCGACTTGACCGAGGTCACGGGTGGGATCGACCGGGGCAACCTGCACCTCGTCACGCAGACCCGGATGGAGCTCGAGGACGTCTTCGTGGCCATGGGCTACCGGGTGGCCGAGGGGCCTGAGGTGGAGACCGACTGGTACAACTTCGAGGCCCTCAACATGCCGCCCGGGCACCCCGCACGCAGCATGTGGGACACGCTGTACGTACGGCTGGGGGCGCCCGAGTCGGCGCTGCTGCGGACCCACACCTCCCCCGTGCAGATCCGCGTAATGGAATCTCAGCCCCCGCCGATCTACGTCGTCATCCCCGGCCGCTGCTACCGCCGGGACACGCCCGACGCCCGCCACCTGCCTGTCTTCCATCAGATCGAGGGGCTGGCCGTCGACCGGGGGATCACCTTCGGCGACCTGGCCGGCACCATCGAGGCCTTCACCAGCGCCTACTTCGGGCCCAACATCCACTCCCGCCTGCGGCCGTCCTTCTTCCCGTTCACCGAGCCCTCGGCCGAGTTCGAGGTCACCTGCATCTTCTGCGAGGGCAAGGGCTGCCGGGTCTGCTCCCACTCGGGCTGGATCGAGCTGGGCGGGTGCGGGATGGTCGATCCCAACGTGTTCGCCGCGGTCGGGGTCGACTCCGAGGAGTGGCAAGGGTTCGCCTTCGGGTTCGGGATCGACCGCTGCGCCATGATGCGCCACAACGTCGACGACCTCCGCCACTTCATCACCAACGACATCCGATTCCTCCGCCAGTTCTGAGGTTTCGGGTCCGCCGCCGCGTTCGCAACTTTTCTGCCCTGGCCGACGTTGCTCACGGTGAGAGGTGGTCGCTTGGCGCGGCCACCGAGGTGTGAGGAATGAGGAGGCCCTGATGGGTTTCGTGTTCCGCCGGTCGCTGCCCTCGATCGGAGGGTTGCTCGGCCTGCTCCTGGCCGTCGGCTTCGCCGCCGTGGCCTTCCTGGGGGCGCCCGTGTGGTTCCCGGTGGCGTTCGCCATCGTGATGATCGGCGTCCAGTACCTGGTCAACCCCTGGATCATCCAGTGGCTGGTCCCGGCCACGGTGATC
>JALZEC010000425.1 GCA_030862235.1 Actinomycetota bacterium
GTGGGATGGAGGAGGTAGGCGACGGCGATGCCGGCCGCCAGCATCTCGTGGCGCAGCTTCTCCCGGGCCAGGAGGAAGGTCGGCAAGGCGCCGAGCCCGAGAGCGGCGGCCTGGCTGAACAACAGAACCTTGCCCGAGGGAATGAGCCAGTAGACGGGCACGAACGGGAGCAGGATGAACGAGGTGTGGTCCCCGAAGAGGTTGCGGCCCATGAGGGTGACGAAGGGGCGCTTGAATCGGCTGAGCAGCCAGACGCCCTGGTCGTAGAGGCCGAAGTCGAAGGCCTGCGTCCCGAGCCCGTCGTGGTGGCGCATGGTCCACGACGCGAAGAGCCAGATGTAGGCGACGATCGCGAGCAGGACGATCCACTGAGCACCGGCGCTCTGCTGAATGGGAACCGGTTCCGCTTCGGCGGGGGCCGGGCGGGCGACGGTGAACCGTCCAAACCTCGTCGTCGCCGTGCCGTCCGGCGGTCCGAACAGCGTCAGCTGCTCGGCGGGGGGAGGGGCGGGGTGGCCAAGGACCCCGAGCCGCCGGAGCCAGCCCGTCGCCCAGCTGAAATCGACCTGGTCGCGGTCTGGCTCCCCGTCCTGTTGGGAAGGAGCCGGTGAAGCGGGGGGCCTGGCCGGCCGCAAGCGTCGGAGCTTGGCGCTGGCCCACGCCAAATCGACCTGGTCCCGGTCCGCCTGCGCCTCTTCCGACGCCGTCCGCCTCCCGTCGGCCACGTCGACATTCTGCCGCGGCCCCTCCGCCGAAGGCTGCACCGGGCGGCTCCCCGGCCTGGGGGCCCTCCGCGCAACGCAGGCCCCGGCGTCCGGCCATGCAGGCCGCTACAGCGTTCGGGCCACGCAGGCCGCTACGGCGTTCGGGCCACGCAGGCCGGTAGACTCGCCGGTCATACGACGCGGGCGCCCGCAGGCTGGCAGCCCGGGGTCGGCGAGGAGGCGCGGGTCGCTGCCCGCTACGAAGGCCCCCATTGGGGAGGAGAATCGGTGTCCATCCTGACCAAGGTCCTGCGGGCCGGCGAGGGCAAGAAGCAGAAAGCCCTCCAGACGCTGGTTCCCGACATCAACGCCCTCGAGCCCGAGATCCAGGCCCTTTCCGACGACGACCTCCGCCACAAGACGGTCGAGTTCCGCGAGCGGCTCGATGAGCTGAGCGGCGACGCCCTGAACGAAGGGATGAACGACCTCCTCATCGAGGCCTTCGCCGTCGTCCGCGAGGCCGCCCGCCGGGTGATCGGCCAGCGCCACTTCGACGTCCAGCTCATGGGTGGCGCCGCCCTCCACTTCGGTTGGATCGCGGAGATGAAGACGGGTGAAGGGAAGACGCTCGTCTCGACCCTCCCCGCCTACCTGAACGGGCTGACCGGGCGGGGCATGCACATCGTGACCGTGAACGACTACCTGGCCCGGCGGGACGCGGAGTGGATGGGTCAGATCCACCGCTGGCTCGGGCTCAGCGTCGGCCTGGTGCTTCCCGACACCGACGACCCCAACGTCAAGCGCCAAAACTACGGGTGCGACATCACCTACGGCACGAACAACGAGTTCGGGTTCGACTACCTCCGGGACAACATGGCCATGGCCTGGGAGCAGATGGTCCAGCGGGGCCACGTGTACGCCATCGTGGACGAGGTTGACTCGATCCTCATCGACGAGGCCCGGACCCCGCTCATCATCAGCGGTCAGGTGGCCGACGCGGCCGCCCTGTACTACAAGTTCGCCAGCATCGTCCGCACCCTCAAGCGGGACGAGGACTACGAGGTCGACGAGGAGAAGCGGGCTGTCGTCCCCCTCGAGTCCGGGATCGAGAAGGTCGAGCGAGCCCTCGGCGTCGACAACATCTACGACGAGCTCTCCTCCAACTACGTCCACCACCTGCAGTCGGCCCTGCGGGCGAAGGAGCTGTACAAGCGGGACCGCGACTACGTCGTCCAGCACGGCGAGGTCAAGATCGTCGACGAGTTCACCGGCCGCATCCTCGAGGGCCGGCGCTGGTCGGAGGGCCTGCACCAGGCGATCGAGGCCAAGGAGCGCACCCGGATCAAGCACGAGAACCAGACCCTCGCCACGATCACGCTCCAGAACTACTTCCGCATGTACGAGAAGTTGGCGGGCATGACCGGCACCGCCACCACCGAGGCCGGGGAGTTCGCGCACACCTACGATCTCCCGGTCGTCCCCATCCCGACCAACAAGCCGATGATCCGGGACGACCAGCCTGACCTCGTCTACAAGACCGAGGAGGCGAAGTTCAACGCCGTGGTCGAGGACCTGGTCGAGCGGCACGAGAAGGGTCAGCCCGTGCTCGTGGGCACCGTCTCGGTCGAGAAGTCGGAGCGGCTGTCCCGCATGCTGGACAAGCGGGGCGTCCGCCACGAGGTCCTCAACGCCAAGCACCACGAGCGGGAGGCCACGATCGTGGCCCAGGCGGGCCGGCTCCACACGGTGACGGTGGCCACCAACATGGCCGGGCGGGGCGTGGACATCATCCTCGGGGGGAACCCGGAGGGCCTGGCCAAGCTCGACGTGCTGGCCGAGGGCTACCTGCTCGACTCCGAGGAGGGCAGGGCCCGGGTCGCCGAGCTGACCCAGACGTACGCCGAGGAGTGCGCCATCGAGGGGGAGAAGATCCGGGAGCTGGGCGGCCTCTACGTCCTCGGCACCGAACGCCACGAGAGCCGGCGGATCGACAACCAGCTCCGAGGCCGTTCCGGGCGCCAGGGCGACCCGGGTGAGAGCCGGTTCTACCTCTCCCTCGAAGACGACCTCATGCGCCTGTTCGCCACCGGGCTCATGAACTGGGTGATGGGCAAGACTCTCCCGGAGGACGTGCCCATCGAGGCCAAGATGGTCACCAAGGCCATCGAGAAGGCCCAGTCCACCGTCGAGGCCCGCAACGCCGAGCGCCGCAAGGACGTCCTCAAGTACGACGAAGTCATGAACGAGCAGCGCAAGGTCGTGTACCGGCGCCGCCAGGCCATCCTCAACGGCGCCAACCTGCGCGACGAGGCCATGGAGACCCTCGAGCGGACCCTTCGGCGGGTGGCCAGCACCTTCTGCGCGACCAACTTCCAGGAGGACTGGGACCTCGAGGGCCTGATCCACGAGGTCAACAACTACTTCCCGACCAAGTTCACGGCGGAGGAGCTGAAGGAGGCGAGGAACCCGACCGAGGTGCAGGAGAGCCTGCTGGCCGAGGCGGTGCGCTACTACGAGCAGCGCGAGGAGCAGCTGGGCAACGACATCATGCGGGAGATCGAGCGTCGGGTGATGCTGTCGATCATCGACCAGCGTTGGCGCGAGCACCTCTACGAGATGGACTACCTGCAGGAGGGCATCAACCTCCGGGCCATGGGCCAGAAGGACCCGCTGGTCGAGTGGCAGCGGGAAGGGTTCGAGATGTTCACCCAGATGACCGAAGCCATCGCCGACGACTTCGTGCGGTACGTCATGCACCTCGACGTCGTCGTCCAGCCTCAGCAGCGCGCGGTGCAGAACGTGCAGTACTCGGCGCCGGAGGCCCCGGTCCAGGGGAGTGACGCCATCCGCCCGGCGGTCGCTGCCGGGAACGGCCAGGCCGACGGCCAAGCCGCCGCGGACGGGGCTGCCGCTCCCGCCGAGGAGCCGGTCCCGGTGACGGTCGTGAAGTCGGCCGAGCAGAAGATCGGCCGGAACCAGCCCTGCTACTGCGGCTCGGGCAAGAAGTTCAAGCTTTGCCACGGGAAGTGAAGACAACCCTTCATGCGCGGGCGCCCGGCCGCGCCGCTCGGACGGGTCCTGTCCCTCAGGGGGCCCATCCCAGCCCAGGCCCCTCCCCACTTCGTGGGGACCCCTCCCGGGCTGGGCCCCACCCTAGGGGCCACCCGTCCGAGCAGCGCGGCCTCGTCTGAGATGAAGGACTTCACCGACGAAATTGGCGCGCTTCGTCGACGGCTCTCGGAAGCGGAGCGCGATCTGGACATCGCTGGGAAGCGGGAGCGGCTCTCGAAGCTGGAGGAGCAGGCGGCGGATCCTTTGCTTTGGAATGATCCTGACTCGGCACGTGGGGTCACCACTGAGCTGTCGCGGGTCAAGGACGACATCGATCTGATCGAGGGGCTGGAGCGGCGGCTCTCTGATGCGGAGGTCTTGTTCGAGCTCGCTCGCGAAGAAGGGGACGACTCGGTCGAGCCGGAACTTGCCGCCACCGTCGCTTCGCTCGACCGCGACCTGGCTGCGCTGGAGCTGCAGTCTCTGTTCTCCGGGGAGCACGACGAGCGGGATGCGCTGTGCGAAGTCCACTCCGGGGCGGGAGGGACGGACTCCCAGGACTGGGCGGAGATGCTGCTGCGGATGTACCTGCGGTGGGCCGAGCGGCGGGGGTTCTCGGTGGAGATCGACGAGATCACGCCCGGACAGGAAGCGGGCATCACCTCGGCCACCTGCATCATCCGGGGACGGTTCGCCTACGGGCTGCTCACAGGGGAGAAGGGTGTCCACCGGCTGGTGCGCATCTCACCCTTCGACGCCCAGGCCCGTCGCCACACGGCCTTCGCCTCCTTCGACGCCGTGCCCTTCCTCGAGGACGTCAGCGACGAGGTCGACATCGCGGAGAAGGATCTCCGCATCGACACCTACCGGTCTCAAGGCGCCGGAGGCCAGCACGTCAACGTGACCGATTCGGCGGTCCGGATCACGCACCTGCCGACGGGGATCGTCGTCTCCTGCCAGAACGAGCGCAGCCAGCACCAGAACAAGGCGAAGGCCCTGCAGATCCTCGCGGCCAAGCTGGCTGACCGGGCACGCGAGGAGCGGCGGCGCGAGCTGGAGGCGTTGTCGGGAGAGCAGCGCGACGTGGCCTGGGGGAACCAGATCCGGTCCTACGTCCTCCAGCCGTACCAGCTGGTCAAAGACCTCCGAACGGACACTGAAGTGGGCAACGTTCAAGCTGTACTAGACGGCGAGATCGACCCTTTCATCGAGGCCTATCTCCACTGGCGGCGGCGAAGGGCATAGTTCGACTTCACAGCCGGCTCTCCGGTTACACACAATGACGCCTGTTTCCTTGGTTGTTGGAGACGAGGCTGCTACGCTGCCCGTCGGCCCGGTCGAGGTCGGTCACCCTTTCCCCCGAAAGAAAGAGCACGCCCTCGAAACCATGATCCGAGTACAGAACGTCACCAAGACGTACAAGGGCAACGTCGTTGCCTTACGAGACATCTCGCTGGACATCCAGAAGCAGGAGTTCGTCTTCCTCGTTGGTCCGACCGGCTCTGGGAAGTCCACCCTCATCCGGTTGCTGATCAAAGAGGAGACACCGGATTCCGGTCGGATCTGGGTAGCGGGGAAGGACATCGGCAAGCTCAGTTCGTGGAAGGTCCCGCTACTGCGCCGGAACATCGGCTGCGTGTTCCAGGACTTCAAGCTGCTGCCGAACAAGACGGCGTACGAGAACGTGGCTTTCGCCTTGGAGGTCATCGGCCGGCCACAGCACGTCATCGACGCCCAGGTGCCGCAGGTGCTCGACCTGGTCGGCCTGGCCAAGAAGGCGAACCATCTGCCGAGCGAGCTCTCCGGGGGGGAGCAACAGCGAGTTTCGATCGCTCGGGCGTTCGTCAACCGGCCGCTGATTCTGTTGGCCGACGAGCCCACGGGGAACCTCGACCCGAGCACCTCGGTGGGCATCATGCGGCTGCTCGACCGCATCAACCGCACGGGCACCACCGTGGTCATGGCGACCCACGACCACAGCATCGTGGACACCATGCGACGGCGGGTCGTCGAGCTCGACCGCGGGCACCTCGTTCGTGACCAAGCACGTGGCGTCTACGGGGCGTTCACGTGAGCCAGGGGCGTTGCTGAGCGCCGGTCGGGGCCTGGGGGGCCCTTTGAGCAGGACATACCGGAGGGGTTTAGTTGGCGATCAAGGTCGATTACGTCACGCGCGAGACGATCACCAATCTGCGGCGCAACCTTTCGATGGCGTCCGCCGCACTGCTGACCGTCGCCGTGTCGCTCACTCTGGTCGGAGGCGCCCTGCTGGTGAAGCGGGGCGTGGAGCGGGCCACGATCCAGTGGCGCGGCAACGTCGAGCTCTCGATCTTCATGAAGCCGGAGGCGTCGGCTCAGGAGCTGGAGGCCATCGGCCGCCAGCTGGCGGCGATGCCCGAGGTCGGCACCTCCCGGTACGTGAGCAAGCCGGAGGCGTTCGAGGAGTTCCGCCAGATCTTCGCCAACGAGCCCGACCTGAGGGACAGCCTCACCGTTGATCAGGTCCCGCCGTCCTACCGGGTTGTCCCCAAGGAGGCGGAGCAGACGCGCCTGATCGGTGAACGGTTCCAGGACACGGCCGGAGTGCTGCGGGTCAGCTATGCCAAGGAGGAGGTCGACGCTCTGGTGTCGGTCACCAACTTCCTCCAGATCATGCTCTGGGCCGTGGCCCTCGTGCTGCTGCTCGCCGCCTCGTTGCTCATCCTGAACACCATCAGGATGGCGATCTTCGCCCGCCGGCGAGAGGTGGGGATCATGAAGTTGGTCGGGGCCACGAACTGGTTCATCCGCATCCCGTTCATGCTCGAAGGGATGATCCAGGGGCTGGTCGGAGCGGCGCTGGCCTTTGGTGTCGTGACCATCGGGCGCGGCTTGATCGAGAGCCGCGTGAGCAGCGCCCGCAACGACATCCAACTCTTCCGTCAGTTTTTGGTGACGAGCAATGACGTGATGGGAACCGGCATCCTTCTCTTGGTCGTCGGCGCGATCGTCGGGACCGTCGGGTCGGCAGTGGCGGTCAGCCGGTTCCTGGACGTGTAAAAAGCCCTCCTTCGGGAGGGCTGGGGGCAGTGCGGGAGCGAGCAGAGGGTTCGCAGGAGTGGCTGGTGTTGCTACCGTGCGCAAAGTGAAAACTGGGCGCCGGGACGTGCGAGCCGCGCTCTCACTCGTGTTCGCCGTGGCCTGGCTCCTCGCGTCCCCCGCCGTGCTCCCCGCCGGCGGCCAGAGCGAAGGCGACCGCCAGCGCCTTGGGGAGGAGATCGAGTCGTACCGGAGCCGGGTCCAGGAGGCGTCGGCCGAGGAAGCCCGGCTGCTCACCGAGCTGGATGAGTCAGCCGCCCGCAAGCGCGAGCTGGACGCCAAGGTCTCCGCCCTCGACCAGGACATCGGAGTCACCCAGCGGAACTTGAATGCGGCGCAGCAGAAGCTCGCCGTGGCCGAGGCCGAGGAGCGCGGCGCCGAAGCCCGCCTGGCCGAGGCCCAGAAGGAGCTGGCGGCGGCGCGGGCCAAGCTCCAGGCCTACGCCATCGCCGCCTACACCGGGCAGTCCGATGCCGCCCGCGTGCTCGAAATCACCCTCAAGGCGCACTCCATGGGCGAACTGGTCGCCAAGCGCGGCTACATGAAGGCCGTCGCCACCAACCAGACCGAGGTCATCGCCCTCGACGAGCGCTTGCGGGACGAGGTGGCGGACCTGCGAGACCGGCTGGAGGTGGTCCGGGACGAGGCCGAGGGTCAGCGCAACGTCGTGGCCGAGGAGCGTTCGCGGCTCCAGGCGAGCCGCGACGCGCAGGATGAGGTCCGGGACCAGGTGGCGGTCGAGATCGCCCGGACCGACGAGGTTCGAGCCGAGGTCGTCGCCCGCAAGGCCGAGTTCGAGACCCAGATCGAAGAGCTGGAGCAGGAGTCGGCGGCCATCGAGGCCACCCTGCGCCAGCGGGCTGAGGAGGAGCGGGCGAGGGCGGCCGCCGCCGCAGCGGCACCGACGGTACCCACCCCCGGTCCGGGAGCGGAGCCGGGGACCGCCGCCGCGACCACCGCCCCCGCCGCGCCCACGGCATCGCCTGGGGCCGGCGGTCTGGTCAACCCCCTGCCCGGCGCGCCCATCACGTCGCCCTTCGGCTACCGCGTCCACCCCATCTACGGTGACGCCCGGCTCCACACCGGCGTGGACATGGGTGCGTCCTCGGGGACCCCCATCCGGGCGGCCGGGAACGGCGTCGTGGTGATCGCCGAGTGGTACGGCGGGTATGGCAACGCCACGATCATCGACCACGGCAACGGCTTGGCCACGCTGTACGGACACCAGAGTTCGTTCGGCGTGTCCGCCGGTCAGCGGGTGACCCAGGGTCAGGTCATCGGCCGGGTGGGTTGCACCGGTTCCTGCACGGGCCCCCACCTCCACTTCGAGGTCCGGGTCGACGGGACCCCGGTCAACCCCATGAACTACATCTAACGACCGCTCACCGGTAGCGACGGCCTCCCCACCCGAACTGGGGCAGTCCCCACCCGAACTGGGGCCGCCCGAACTGGGGCCGCCCCGGTGGGGTCAGGGCCCCAGGAAACGGCCCCGGTTCGCCTCGGCCCTCGGTTCCACCCAGGTGCGCAGGAGCTCGTCTCGGCGTTCGCTCCACTCTTCGGCAGTGATGGCGTAGCGGATGTGGTCCTCCCAGACGCCGTTGATGGCGAGGTAGCGCAGGGCGACGCCCTCGTCGCGGAGCCCCAGCTTCTCGGCCACCCGGCGGCTCGCCCGGTTCCGGGGGATGATCGCCACCTGGAGGCGGTGCAGGCCGAGGTCCTCGAAGGCGAAGCGGGCGGCGACCACGAACGCCTCGGGGACGTATCCCTGCCCGGCCTTCGCCTGGTCGATCCAATAGCCGACGTAGGCGTTCTGAAACGGCCCCCGCTGCACCCCCGACAGGTTGATCTCGCCCGCCAGCTCGCCGCTGACGAAGATCCCGAAGCCGTAGCCCGTTCCCAGCTGCCACTCCCGCTCCCGGGCTCCGCAGCGGGCGGCGAAGGCGGCGCGGTCGGCCGTGTCGTTGGGATAGCCCTCGGGGGGGCGCGGCTCCCACTTGGTGAGCCAGTCGACGTTGCGGCGCCGAACCTCCCGCCACGAGGGGAAGTCCGAGGACAGCAGCGGGCGGAGGACGACCCGTCGCCCGTAGTGCTCGGACCGCATCATCGGTTGTCGTCCAGGAGGGTCAGGACGAGGCCGTCGAGGATGTCGGCCTCGCTGACGAGGCACGTGGGAAGGTCGAAGTAACGGAGGATGGCGACGAGGATGGCTGTTCCCCCCACGATCACGTCCGCCCTCGCCTCTTCCAGGCCCGGGTTGTGGATGCGGTCGGCGCGCCTCTCGGTGGCGAGGGTGCGGAAGACGTCCTCCACCGCCTCCCGGGTCAGCACGAAGTGGTGGATGCGGTTGCGGTCGTAGACGGGGAGCCCCTGCTCGACGGCGGCGACGGTGGTGACCGTTCCCGCCAGTCCGACCAGCTGTCGCGCCTCGCGGGAAGCCGGCAGCTCCCGGGCCACGTCCTCCAGGTAGTCCCGCACCACGGAGATGGCCTGGCTCAGCTCCTCCGGCGTGGGAGGGTCGGAGTGGAGGAACTTCTCGGTGAGACGGACGCAGCCGATGTCCAGCGAGAGGGCACCCTCGGGCTCGTGGGTCGTCCCGGCCCGAGGACCAACGGCGAACTCGGTCGATCCGCCGCCGATGTCCACGACGAGGAACGGCCCGTCCGAGGCATCGAGCTCCGCCGTGGCCCCCCGGAAGGACAGGCGAGCCTCGTCCTCCCCCGTCAGCAGCTCGGGCCGGACCCCCACCGCCTCCTCAGCCAGGGAGAAGAAGTCCTCCCGGTTGCTGGCATCTCGGGCCGCGGAGGTGGCGGTCATCCGTACCCGCTCTGCCCCCAGCTCGTCGAGGGCCGAGCGGTACTGGCGCAGGATGGCGACGGTCCGCTCGATGGCCTCGGGCGAGAGGATGCCGGTGGCATCCACGCCTTGGCCCAGCCGCGTGATGTGCATCCGCCGGTCGAGCGTCCGGCCCGTGTCGTCGGCCACGAGCAGCCGTGTGGAGTTGGTGCCGCAGTCGACGGCCGCCACCCTCCGAGCGCTCATGCCAGCTGCTCCGCCACCCAGCGACCGATCGGGTCATCGCCGCCGGCCAGATACCAGGCGAAGTGAGCGTGGAGGCACTTGACCCCCTGGCGCGTCCCCCCCACACCACCGGAGGGCCGGGGCCCCGTCCAGTCCGTTTGGATGGCCGCGTCCCGCTCGGCGGCGTACCGGGCGTGCGCCTCGGCCAGCGCCTTGGGGTCGACCGATGCAGCCGCCCGGCGCACGCCGCCCGCCGCCTCCAACCGGCTCACTGCCTTGCGCAGCTCCTCGTCGACAAGCCAGTACCGGGTGGGCATGGGGGTGCCGTCCTGGAGGAACGGCTCGTTGCGGATGACCACGGGTTCGCCCTGGTCGTTGCGGACGACGACTTCGAAGGCTCCCTCGGGGGCGCGCCCGAGCAGCGTGGCCACGGCCGCCCGGTCGGTCGCGGTGGTCACTGTCCCTCCAGGTGCTCCACCAGGGCGCGAGCGTACCGGGGGGCGTTGCCCTTCTCGTCGTGCTTGACGAAGGCGTACGCCCCCTCGCTACGGGTCGCGGCCGCTTCCGCCAGACGATGTGCCCATCCCGCGAGCTCGCCGTCCGAGTAGGACTGTCGCCGCAGACGGACGTACGCCAATGGCCCGGCGACCGCCCAGCGCTCTTCGGGAACGCGGGCGCCGTCCCGGTCGACGATGGCCAGGGAGGCGCCATGCCGCTCCAGCCGATCAAACACATCGTCGACCCACCATCCGGGCGCAAGCTCGAAGACGGGGTGAAGGCGCGGTAGCGGACCCAGCGCCTCGAGCAGGAGGTCGAGGCGGGTCAGGTCAGGCTGGCGATGGGGGAGGACGAACAGCACCGGCCCCAGCCGGTCGCCGAGCGGGGCGAGGGACTGATCGAAGCTCCTCACTCGCTCGGCCACGCCGTCGAGGTCGCGCCGGTGGGTGATGCCCGCGTGCGCCTTCGGGGCGAAGCGGAACTGAGGAGGGACAGCTTCGACCCACCGCTGGAGCGCAGCCGCCGTGGGCGCACGCCGGTGCGTGCTGTGCGCCTCGACGGTCAGGAAGTGCCGACCGTAGAAGCCGAGCATCCGAGCGCCTGCTGTCTTGGCCGGGTAGAAGGAGCCCACCCACTCCGGATAGGACCAGCCGCTGGTCCCCACCCGGACGCGCGGCGAGGTCAGAAGATGGACGTCACCCTCGTCCAGGCTCGGCTCCAGAAGCCCTGCCGGCTCGCGGCCGGGGGGGAAACGCTCGTCACCTCGCCCTCGAGCGACGCTTGTCCTTCGAGGGCGCTCGCACCGTCGGGCAGGATGGCGTAAGCCTCCTCGCCCGGGCGAACCAGCTGATACCGCTCCCGGGCCAGCCGCTCGATGGCCTCGTCGGTCTGGAGACGGCTGGCCTGCTCGGCCAGGGCCTCGTTGCTGGCCCGCAGGACGCCAGCCCGCTCCGCCAGCTGCTCCCGCTGGTTGATCTGGTCAAGGTAGGCCCGGGCCGGGAACGCGCCGAGCAGGAGGACGCCGACGACGGCGAGGAGGGAGACAACCAGCCAGGGATGGCGCCTCACGTTCCGTCTCCACCTCCTGTGCCGGTGAGCAGGGCGCCCCCCAGGAAGGTGGCCGACTCCCCCAGCTGCTCCTCGATCCGCAGGAGTTGGTTGTACTTGGCCACCCGGTCGGTGCGGGCCGGCGCGCCGGTTTTGATCTGGCCACAGTTGGTGGCCACGGCCAGGTCGGCGATCGTCGTGTCCTCCGTCTCGCCCGAGCGGTGCGAGACCACGACGCCGTACGACGCCCGTTGTCCCAGGGCGACGGTGTCGAGCGTCTCGGTGACGGTGCCGATCTGGTTGAGCTTGATGAGGATGGCGTTGGCGATCCCGGCCCGAATGCCATCCTCCAACCGCTGGGGGTTGGTGACGAAGAGGTCGTCGCCAACGAGCTGGACGCGCTGGCTGAGACCGGCAGTGACCGCCGCCCAGCCTTCTTGGTCGTCCTCCGCCAGCGGGTCCTCGATGGAGACGATGGGATGACGCTCGACGAGGCCGCGGTAGTACTCGACCAGCTCGCCGGACCCCAGGGACCGGCCCTCGAGCTCGTAGTGGTCGGTCTTCCAGAGCTCGGTAGCGGCCACGTCGAGGGCGAGGGCGACCTGCTCTCCCGGGCGGTAGCCGGCGGCGGCGATCGCCTCCTCCAGGAGCACCAGCGCGTCTTCGTTGGACGGGAGGTCCGGGGCGAATCCGCCCTCGTCCCCGACGGCCGTGGCCAGGTTGCGGTTTTGGAGCAGCCGGTTGAGGGCGTGGTAGATCTCGGCGCCCCATCGCAACGCCTCGGAGAACGATGCGGCGCCCACGGGCACGATCATGAACTCCTGGATCTCCAGTGAGTTGAAGGCGTGGGCGCCGCCGTTGAGCAGGTTCATGAGCGGCACGGGAAGGACGTGGGCATTGGCTCCGCCCAGATAGCGGTAGAGGGGTA
>JALZEC010000448.1 GCA_030862235.1 Actinomycetota bacterium
CGTCCGAGGGGTGAGCACGTCGCGGTCCACGAAAAAGTGAAGTACCGCCGAGTGCCCCTGATTGATGCCTGGTTATCGAAGTGGAAAGTAGGCTCCCCGCGAAGCGGCGTTATGGGGGACTCGGCGGAAGGGGTGCGGCCGTCGTGAGCGACGAACCACGCGAACCCGGATGGTGGAAGGCATCGGACGGGAAGTGGTACCCGCCGGACCAACGGCCGTCTCCACCCTCGGCCCCATCCTCGCAGGTGCCTCGGGAAGGCCGGTATGCCTCATTCCTCCTATTCGGCGCCTCTCTCGCGTTCGTCGTGGGTCCGTTCCTGCCTTGGATCAAGATGTCGGCTCCGTTCGTCGGAACAGTGACCCGCTCAGGGATAGAGGGTGGCGATGGCTCGCTCTTTGTGGGGCTGGGGCTAGCCGTCGCCTTCCAGGCAAACGCTGTGCGCACGGCAACTACGCCGCAGAACGCGGCCTTCGTCGCCGCCCTGCTTGGTTTGGTAGGTGCAGGTCTTCTGATCTACGAGTGGCTGGACATCTCCGACAGAGTTGAGGGGCTTACTGCAGGAGACGCTCCGCTCCCCGCCATTGCCAGTCGCGGAGTCGGTCTCTACCTACTCGCGGGCGCCGTGGTTGCCACTCTTGTCGGATGGGGCAACCTCGTGCGTTCATCGTCATCGCGGAGGTGAGACCGACCGCGCCAGGTATCCCCCCTGCAACGGTCACCCCCGGTCACGGATTGGGCAGAACGAGGCCGGACGGGGCCGGGCGAGAGCGGCCGAGCGCGATTCAGAAAGTCCTGCTCAGGGGTCTTCCTGACGGACCCAGCCGGACACGCCCGGACGCCTCGGCCGGGAGTCTTGATCCCAAGGTGCCCACTGCAGGCAGCTTCCTGGCAGGCCGACAGCTGCCGCCGGCGGATGCCGATTCCCGATAGCGGCTCCTGGCTGGTAGCACTTGACGGATGACGACCGCCGCCCTCGACGCCGACACGCTGCTCCTCGAGCTCGTCGCCACCCCGGAAGGCCGGGCTGACCCGTACCCCCGCTACGCCGCCCTGCGCCGCATGGCCCCGGTGCACCGGAGCGCCATCGGGCTCTGGGTGCTCAGTCGCTACGAGGACTGCCAGCACCTGCTCCGCCATCCCGGGGTGGGCAAGGACTTCTCCCAGGCGGCCAGCACCGTGGGCCTCAGCGAGGAGCAGCAGGCCGAACAGGCGGCCTTCCGCAACGACCGCTCGAACATGCTCTTCGCTGACCCGCCCGACCACACGCGGCTGCGATCGCTGGCAACCCGTGCCTTCACCCCCAAGACCGTCGAGCGGCTCCGTCCCCAGATCGTCGCCCTGGTCGACGAGCTGATCGACGGGTTCGAGGGCGAGGAGGTCGACGTTATGGACGCCCTCGCCTTCCGCCTGCCCGTCACCGTGATCGGGGAGATGCTGGGCGTGCCCCAAGAGGACCGGGCCCGGTTCCGGCCGCTCGTCCGGGCGGTCACCGCTCTGCTCGAGCTGGCGGTCACCCCGGAGGCGATGAGCGAGGCCACCGCCGCCTCGACCGTCATGGAGCGGTACTTCGCCGACCTGGTGGCCGAACGCCGCGCTCGTCCCCGGAACGATCTGCTCACCAAGCTGATCCAGGCCGAGGACGAGGGCGACCAGCTCACGGAGTGGGAGCTGATCTCCACGTCCATCCTCCTGTTTGCCGCCGGCTTCGAGACCACGACCCACCTCATCGGCAACGGCCTGCTCGCCCTGCTCCGTCACCCCGACCAGCTGGAACGGCTCAGGAACGATCGGGCGCTTCTCCGGTCGGCGGTCGAGGAGCTGCTCCGGTTTGACAGTCCCGTGCAGATCACGGCGCGCACCGCGTACGAGGAGCTAGTGATCGACGGGCACCACATCGAGCCGAACAGCACCGTGCTCGCGCTCATCGGCGCCGCCAATCGCGACCCAAACCGCTTCACCGACCCCGACCGTCTCGACGTGGGGCGGGCCGAGGGCAGCCCGCTCAGCTTCGGGAGCGGCATCCACTACTGCCTGGGGGCGGCCCTTGCCCGGCTGGAGGGGCAGATCGTGCTCGATCGCCTGCTCAGCCGGTTCCGGACGATGGAGCTGGTCGGAGACGAACCGCGCCATCGCGACAGCCTCACGCTGCGGGGCCTGCTCGAGCTGCGCATGCGCTTCGCCAACTGAGGGGGTGGGCGATGGCCTCGTCGGGCGACGACCGTTTGGAGCTGCCTCCCGAGGAGATGCGCGCCCTCGGTTACCGGGCGGTCGACCTCATCCTCGAGCACCTCACCACGCTCGCCAACCGGCCTGCGGCGCAGATCGCCTCCCGCGCCGACGTCGAGGCCAAGCTGCTGGAGCCGCTGCCCAGGTCCGGATCGGCCTGGGAGGAGGTCCTGGCCCAGGTCGAGGAGCACGTACTGGCCAACATCCGCCATCTCGACCATCCCCGGTTCCTGGCCCTTGTCCCCTCGCCGAGCAACTTCGTGAGCGTGATCGCCGACCTTCTGGCCACCGGGTTCAACGTCTTCACCGGCACCTGGGTGGAGGCCTCAGGACCGGCGGAGATCGAGTTGGTCGTCGTCGACTGGCTGCGGGAAG
>JALZEC010000012.1 GCA_030862235.1 Actinomycetota bacterium
GCGCTGTCCCCCTCAGCGCCGGCGGTCCTCGGGACGAGGGAGGAGCCGGACCCCGCCGTGTGCTAGGACGGCGGGATGAGCGACGAGGTGGAGAACGAGCAGGGCGGTGGGGCGGGCACGGAGGACGACGAGGCGGGGTCGGAGGGGGGGACGGAGGCGCCCGCCGCGGCTGAGGACTCTTCCGACGAAGGGTCCGACAAGCAGGCGACCGAACGGGAGAGCTCGGGTCCGACGGACGGCTCCGACGAGGAGGACTCCGACAGCGCCGAGGAGTCTGACGAAGCCGACAGCGACGAGGCCGACGGCGATGAGGACACGGCCGAGGAGGATGGGGAGGCCGAGCCCTCCTCGGGTCAAGGGGGAGAACGCGAGGAGCCCGACGAGAGCCGCATAGAGGAGCTCGACGAGCGGATCCGACAGGCCCGAAGCCAAGCCGACGAGGTGCTCGGCGAGCCAGAGGAGGACGAGGGCGGCGAGGAGCCGGAGGAAGAGGAGGACGAGGGCGGCGAGGAGCCTGAGGAGGGCGAGGACGAGGACGAGGACGAGGAGCCTGAGGAGGGCGAGGACGAGGACGAGGACGAGGACGACTAGGCCCCTCCTCCCGGCTGACGGGCCTCAGACGTCAAAGGCCATCTGGCGGAGCGGTCGTGCTCTGGACCGTTCGCTCGTCTCCTGGCGGAGGGGGCGGGTTTCCCGGGGCGGCACCGCTCGGCCTCCATGTTTGGTGACGAACGCCGAGATGCGCCGGCTGAGCGCCTCCTGCTTCGCCTTCGGGGCGTACGAGCGCACGTACTGCTTCTCATGCAAGGGGACGAGGCCGGGACGGGCGCCGGCGAGCCACCCCAGGTAGTGCTCGCGAACGCCGGGCCGGAGGTGGAGGAGGATCGCGGAGACCGAGACCGCTCCCGCCTCGACGCACGCCTGGACCACCGCCTCGAGCTGGTCGTCCCCATCGGAGAGGCCGGGTAGCACAGGTGCGACCAGCACACCGCATTGCACCCCGGCCTCGTTGAGCTTGGCCACCGCCTCCACCCGCCGCAGGGGGTGCGGGGTTCCCGGCTCGGTGAGCTTCCACACCTCCTCATCGAGGGTGCCGATGGAGAAGTTGGCGCGAACGTCGGTGGCCTTGGCCGCTTCTGCCAGCAGGTCGAGGTCGCGCAGGATGAGCGTCGACTTGGTCAAGATCGAGAACGGGTTCCTGGCTGCGGCGAGCTCGCCGACGATGCCCCGGGTCAGGTGGTACTTGCCCTCACATCGCTGGTAGGGGTCGGTGTTGGTGCCCATGGCGATGTGGTCCCCGCTCCACTTCGCGGGCGCCAGCTCGGCCCGCAGCCGCTCGACGGCGTTGATCTTGACCACGATCCGGCGCTCGAAGTCCTCACCCGAGTTCATCCCGAGGAACTCGTGCGTCGGCCGGGCGAAGCAGTAGGTGCAGGCATGGGTGCACCCGCGGTAGGCGTTGATCGTGTAGCGGAAGGGGACACGGGAGGCGGGCGGGACCTCGTTGATGATGCGGCGGGCGTTGACGTGGAGGAACTCCAGACCTCGGTACTCGCCTCGGCCGATGTGGCGTTCCACCACGTCTTCGAAGAGCGTCCCCTGTGGCCCACGCTCCTCGGCCAGCTGCCAGCGAAGATCGGGCGGACGATCCATCCTCCAGATGCTAGCCGAACGTTCGTTCGCTGACGGTGGCGCAGGTGACTTACGTCTTAGATTCGCCGCATGGAACACCTTCACCAGTATCTGGCCGAAGAGATTGCAGAGGACCATGCCGCGGGGCAGCTATCGCGCCGGGAGGCGCTGCGCCGCTTGGCATTCATGGGGTTCAGCGCCGTGAGCGCCTCCGCGTTGCTCGCCGCCTGCGGGGGCGACGACGACGGGGACGAAGCCCAGCGTGAGCAAACCGGTGCTCCTACGACCACGGCGAGCGGCCCGCCGACCACAAGAGGTGCCTCGACACCCGTCGCCACCCAGGACATCACCTATCCCGGAACGGGGGGCGTGACCCTCCGTGGCGTGTTCGCCAAAGCGGCCACGGCGAAGGGTGCGGTGCTCGTCATCCACGAGAACCAGGGGATCAGCCAGTTCATCCGGTCCTTCACTGGGCGGCTCGGGGGTGACGGCTACAGCGCACTCGCGCTGGACCTCCTCTCCTTCGAGGGTGGCACGGCCGCCTTCACCGATTCGGCGACGATCGGCCCGGCGCTGAACCGGGCGACGTCGCGAGCCGTCGACGACATGAAGTCCAGTCTCGACGAGCTGGGCCGGCGGGAACCGTCGGCCAAGTTGGGAGTGACCGGGTTCTGCTTCGGCGGCGGGATGGTGTGGGAGCTTCTCAAGGCGAAGGAGAACCGCCTGGCGGCCGGCATCCCCTGCTACGGCACGGTCGGCGAGAACCCGGACTTCACCGGGTTGCGGGCCGCCGTGTTCGGCATCTACGCGCAGAACGACGACCGGGTCAACCGAACGAGGGACGCGGCGAGATCGGCGCTGGAGCGGGCGAATGTCACGCACGAGCTCAAGGAGTACCCGGGCGTGGGACACGCCTTCATTCGCAACATCGACGACCCGTCCAACCCGGCGTACACGCAGGCCCAGACTGCGTACTCGGACATGCTCAGCTGGTTCGGCCGCTACCTGAGCTAGCTCACGCTCCGAGGGTCAATCGGGCGACCTCCTTGAACGCTCCGTTGCGCTCCTCGTCGCCCGCTCCCGGCAGCTGACCCATGACCACACACGTGGGATGGTGCCGGACGGAGCGTGCTCGCAGCAGAGTTTGCGCAAGAGCCCTGGTTAAGGGGGTGCCGCCCGGGGAATCGATGTGGCGTGGAAAGGTCTTCTGCGCGGTACCGGCGCGCCCTGGAAGGTCTCCTGGGCATTCCCGCGACGGAGGGCAACTCGATCGAGGTCCTGAGGAATGGGGACCAGATCTTCCCGGCACTCCTCGACGCCATCCGGTCAGCGGAGGTCACCGTCGACTTCCTGACGTTCGTCTACTGGGAAGCGTCGATCGGCGAGGAGTTCGCCCACGCGTTCGCCGACCGGGCCCGCGCTGGAGTGCGGGTCAGGGTGATCCTCGACGCGCTCGGCGCCGTCTCAATGGAGGAGAAGTGCCTGGAGCTCATGCAGGAGGCGGGGTGCCACGTGGAGTGGTTCCGCCCTGTCGACAAGCTGAAGTTCTGGGAGACCACCCATCGGACCCACCGCAAAGTGCTGATCTGCGACGAGAAGGTGGCCTTTACCGGCGGGATCGGCATTGCCGACGAGTGGCGGGGCGACGCCCGGAACGAGCACGAGTGGCGCGACACGCATTTCCGGGTCCGCGGCCCGGCGGTATGTGGGCTCCGCGCCGCCTTCGTCCAGAACTGGGCGGAGGCGGGGCGGCCGCTCTTCGATCCGGACATCGACAAGTTCCCGGACCAGCCGCATCAGGGGCCGTCGGTGGTGCAGGTCGTCCGGGGCGCTGCCCAACCGGGGTGGACGGACATGACGACGCTCGTGCGCGCCTTACTCGGCCTGGCCGAGCGACGGCTGCGCATCACCACCGCCTACTTCGTCCCGGACGAGGCCACCTCCCAGATCCTCTGTGAGACGGCCGACCGGGGGGTGGACGTGCAGATCCTGATTCCCGGACCGCACACCGACAAGCGCTTCGTCCAGCTGGCGAGCGAATCGCAGTACGAGAAGCTGCTGGACGCCGGCATCCGGATCTGGACGTACCAGCCGACCATGCTGCACGCCAAGATCATGACGGTCGACGGTGCCGTCGCCAACGTGGGCTCGTCCAACTTCAATTCCCGTTCCCTTGAGTTCGACGACGAGGTGAACCTGGTGGTGTTCGACTCCCGGGTTGTCGCCGAGCTCGACGCCCATTTCGAGGACGACATCGCCCGCTCGGAGCCGGTGGACCCGTCGTCGTGGCAAGAGCGTTCGATCGTCCAGCGGGCGAAGGAAGCAGCGACCGATCTCGTGGACCGACACCTGTAGGAGGGCGGAACCATGCGTTTCTCGCCTGGCGACGTGAGGGAGAGGCTGGCCGATCTGGACCAGTTCCGGAGGCGGCTGTTCGCCGGGCTGGACAACGAAAGCGACGTGAACCTTGGCATCGGGGTCGAGATCACCGAGCCGGCGAAGCTGCAGGTGGGCGAAGGGGTGGAGATCCGCAGCCATGCCCGCATCCGTGGGGCGGTCTCGATCGGCGACCACTCCAGCATCCGGGAGTACACGCTGCTCGACGCGAGAGACGGAAGCATCGAGATCGGAGCCCACTGCAGCGTCAACGACTACTGCGTGATCTACGGCCACGGAGGCGTGACCATCGGCGACGACGTCCGGATGGCGACGCACATCGTCGTAGTGGCCGCGGATCACCGGTTCGAAGACCCGAACGTTCCCATCCGGGAGCAGGGCGTCGAACCCAAGCCCATCAAGATCGGGGACGACGTCTGGATCGGGGCCAACGCCTGCATTCTCGGCGGGGTCGAGATCGGCGGGGGTTGCGTGATCGGCGCCGGTGCGGTGGTCGCCGAGTCCCTGGAGCCCTTCAGCGTGGTCGTGGGCAACCCCGCCCGTGTCGTCAAGAAGCGAGGCGAGTAGCCGCACCCGCTGGGCGGGACGGGTCAAGGTCGTCGAGGGCCGCCGGCTCACCTGGTACGGACCGGAGGCGACTCCAGAAGCCTGGTTCGAATACTGGAAGGGCCGGATGGGCGCCGGCTACCACGACGCGGCGAGGGGGCGGGACCTGCGACGGCACCCGCTCGGCGCACTGTTGCTGCATGAGCTCGACCCGTCCGGGCTCCACCTGGAAGCGGGCTGCGGGGCCGGGTTCTGGGTGGCTGCCCTGGTTCAGCGCGGGTATCGGGTGGAGGGGATCGAGAGCTCGCCGCGACTGGTCGAGCTCGTCCGGGAGGCGGAACCCAGGCTTCCCGTCGGCCACGGCGACGCCCTGGCCATCGACCGCCCCGCCGGCGCCTACGACTCGTATCTGTCCTTCGGGGTCGTTGAGCATCGCCGGGAGGGCCCGGAGCCCTTCCTCGTCGAGGCCGCCCGGGTGCTCCGTCCGGGCGGACTCCTGGTCCTGTCGGTCCCGCACTTCGGCCCCCTTCGCCGCCGTCGGGCCCGTTGGGGTGCCTACGCCACGTCGCCTCCCCCCGGATTGCCCTTCTACCAGTACGGCTTCACGCTCGGGGAGCTGGCCGAGCTCGTCGCCGTCGCCGGGTTCGACGTGCGTCGCACCGTTCCCATCGAACCGCACCGGCTGCTCGAGGAGGAGCTCCCGGCCTACGATCGCCTCTCAGGCCGGGCGGCCCGCTGGGCCCGCGCCGGCGCCGAGGCGGCGCTCAGCCGCTTCGATGGGCACATGGCCGTCGTCGTCGCCCGGCGCCTCGCGGGTGGCCGTCCCGAGGCTTTGGCGGAACAGGTCGAGGAGTTGGCGGGACGCCGACCAGCCGTCGAACCGCTCGACCGCCGTTCGTCGGGCGGCCTCGCCCATCGTCCGCCGGAGGCCAGCGTCAGCCAGTAGGGCAGCGAGATGGCGGGCGACGGCGGCGACGTCCCTCGGCCCGGCGAGGAGTCCGTGGTGGCCGGGCGTGATCGCTTCCCCCACCCCCCCGGCGGCGGTCGCTACAACAGGGAGGCCGCACGCCATCGCCTCGAGGACGACATTGGGGATGCCGTCGACGTCCCCGTCGGCGATGGCGTAGGGCGTGAGGGCGAATACGTCGGCCGCCTGGTAGGTCTCGCGCAGCTGGTCCCGGGTTCGCGCTCCCATGAACGTGACGTGATCGCCCAGTCCCAGCTGGACTGCGAGCCTGGTCAGTTCCCCTCGCAACGGCCCGTCGCCGTGCACCTCCGCCCGGAACGGCACGCCCTGCTCTCGGAGCCGGGCCAGGGCGGCAAGGAGGTCGGCGAGACCCTTCTTCTCGACGAGGCGCCCGACGGACACCACGAGCGGTGGGCAGGCCTTGGCCCTCACCAGCGACGGGGTCGGGGCGGCCGGGCGGAAGTAGTCGGTGTCCACGCCGTGGGGGAGGTGGCGGACCTTGCCCGGCACGACCGTCTCGAGCACGGCGGCGTTGGCCGCGCAGCAGGCGACGACCGCCTCGGCCCTGGCGCCGCGTTCGCCCATCACCACAGGGGAGACCTGGTGAACGTCCCGGGCGTGGGCGGTAAAGGTGTAGGTCACCCCCGTCAGCAGGTGCGCGATCTGGGCCACCAGCGCCGGATCGTGGGCGAAGTGGGCATGTACGTGGACCGGACCGGTGCGGCCGAGCCGGTGCAACCGCCGGGCGAGGGTGACCGCGCGGCCGAAGGCCCGAAACCGGGACTCGGCGTGGTAGCCCTGCTCGTGCTGAACCTGCCGGGCGGCGGCCAGCGCCGCGGTGAGATAGCGGCGGGGAGCAGCAAGGGCGACGAGCACGTGCTGGGCGAAGGACGCGACGGGGAGGACCGCCGGCGTGGCCCGCAAGCGAGCGACGTCGGGCTGGACCAACGTCTCGCCGCTCGCTTCCAGGGTGAACAGCTCGATCCGGGCCCCGAGGTGTTCAAGCCGGAGCATCTCGTCGAGGACGAACGTCTGGGAGAGGCGGGGGAAGCTCCTGACCACGTAGACGATGACCGGGCGCCGGTTCGACGTCATCGGACGGCGCGAGCCGACCGGGCCACGTCGAGCAGGGCGGGTACCGCCACGTCGAGCCCACCGAGATCGGGGCCGTCGGGGGGGCGACCGTCGGCGCCTTGGGCCCGGCCGCGCGCCGCCGCTGCCATCACGGCTTGCGCGAGCCGCTCGCCGTCAGCGTCCTCCGGCTCGATCGCCGTCACCCACCCCTGGGCAGCGAAGGCACGAGCCCTGAGGCGCTGCTCGTGGCTCGGACCTGGTCTCGGAACGAGCACGGTGGGAACCCCTGCCCGGCAGGCCTCGGCCGTTGTGTTGTAGCCCGCCCGGGTCACGATGACGTCCGCTCCCGACAACAGGGACGGGACGTCGTCTGACATGCGAAGGACACGGAGCGGGAGGCCGTGCGACCGCCGTTGGAGATCCGCCTGGAGGGGCTCGGGCATGAACGGGCCGGTCAGGACGGTCCCGGTCCAGCCACGGGGAAGGTGCCGGAGAGCGTCGACTGTCGCCCTGAGCATGGGATGGGCGTCGGCGCCGCCGCCGGCCACCGCCAGCAGGACCCGGGACCGGCGCCGGCGCTCGGGCGGACGGGCGGCCGACCCCGGGGGATGGCAGACGTACCCGCAGTAGCGGAGGAGGGCACGCGCTCGAGGCGAGAAGCCGTACGCCGCCGCCACGTCGAACAAGCGCCGTTCCCCGTAGACCAGGACGGCGTCGTACAGCTCGTTCACCGCATCGAAGGAGCCGTCGAACGCCCACTGCTGGCGCACGACCTCGGGTCGGTCCAGGATGTCCCGCAGGCCCAGCACCACGCTGGCACCTCGCTCCCGCAGTGCGGAGAGGATGGGGCGCAGCTCCCCCAGCGCTCCCACGGGCAGATGGTCCACCAGCACCAGGTGGGGGGCGAAGGACGTGGCGGCGACGTCGAGCAGCTGGCGACGGCGGGCGACCGCCTCGGCCAATGACAGGTTCGGGTCGGGTGACGACCAACGGTTGGGCCCTTCCCGGACCAGGGCGGGAAGGGAGAAGAGCCGGCTCGACTCCAGCGGCGGGAACCATCCGGCGAGCGGCGAATCGGCGAGCATCAGGAGCTCGGCTTCGGGGTAGACCGCCAGCAGACGGCCGGCGATGGCGCGGTTGCGCCGGAGATGACCGAGGCCCAGGCCGTCCTGGGAGTAGAGCATGACCCGAAGCGTCACGATGTCGAGTCCTCCGCCGGGGAGTGTGCCCATCGACGGGCTGGCTCAAGACACCCTACGTCGCAGGGTCCCGTTCACCGTGATCGACCAGACCGTCCACGTCCTCGACACCCCGGCCGAGCCGTGGAGCATTCAGCTCGAGCTAGCCCTGCGTGGCCAGCTGGATGGGGGACGGCTGCGAGCGGCGGTGCGAACCGCGGTGGAGCGCCATCCGATGACGCGTGCCCGCCGGGTCGCGCCCCAGCGGGGCGATCGAACCTGGTGGTGGGAGCTCCTCCCGGAGCTCGACGTCGACCCCGTGCGGGAGCTCGACTGTCCGGACGAGGAATCGCTGAGAGAGGCTCGCACCGACCTGTTCAGCCGGTCCGTCCCGCTGGTCGAGGCGCCCCCCTTCCGCCTGTGGCTGGCGCGGCATCCCGATGGCGACCACCTGCTCCTCAACGCCAACCACGCCGCCTTCGACGGCTTCGGCTGCTTACGGTTGCTCCAGTCTGTGGCTCGGGCCTACGCCGGGGAGCCCGATGCTGCTCCCGATGTCGACTTCGACGACGCGCGAGACGTCATTGGCCTCCTCACCTCCCCGGACGAGGCCGTGCGAGGACGCCGGACCCGGATGCTGGCGGGCAAGCTCTCCGATCTGTTGCGACCCCCGTCCAAGATCGCACCGGAGGGGGGCACGGCCGCGCCGGGTTACGGCTTCCATCACGTCGTCCTGCCGGAGGAGCAGACTGCGGGGCTCGACCGCGAGTCCGGGCCGACGGTGAACGACCTGCTCGTGGCGGCGCTGCACCTGAGCATCGAGTCGTGGAACCGGTCGCACGGGGAGAGCACGGGCCGGGTCAGCGTCCTCGTGCCCGTGAACCTGCGGCCCAACGAGTGGCGGAAGGACGTCGTCACGAACCTCGTGCTCGACGCCCGGGTCGTGACCACTCCCACCGACCGATCGACCCCCGAATCCTTGCTCGACGCCGTCAACCGCCAGAGCGAGGAGATCAAGGAGGGCGGGGGAGCGGCCCTCATCGAGGTCCTCAGGGACTGGGGACAGCTGCCGATCTGGGCCAAGCAGCCGCTCTCTCCCGCCTTGTCGGCGGCGGGGAAATTCGTCGACACGGCCATCCTCTCCAACCTCGGGGTCTTGAAGGAACCGCCTGCGTTCGGAGACGGAGGCGAAACGGTCGACGCCTTCTTCTCGGCGCCGACGCGGATGCCTTGCGGTCTGTCCGTCGGAGCGGTCAGCGTGGGAGGCCGGCTCCATCTTTCGTTCCGGTTTCGCCATCCGCAGTTCGGGCTGGACGTGGCCAAGCAGTTTGCGGCGCAGTACGTCGCCGACCTGGAGCGGTTGGCCAGCGACTAGGAGGGCACGATGGGAAGGCGGGAGCTGCGGAGTGGCGTTCGTCGGGTGCTCAAGTTCCTGCGGCGCGTGGAGTCAGGCGATCCCCGGAAGCCCGTCCCCCCGCCCCTTCCGGGAGGGCGGACGGTCACAGTCGAGGGCCGCGGGGAGATGTTCGTGCGGGAGATCCCCGGCGGCGAGGGCGACCCGACCATCGTGCTCCTGCATGGCTGGACGCTCAGCGCCGACCTCAACTGGTTTTCCGGCGTCTACGACGTCGCCTCCCAGCACGGGCGGGTCCTCGCCCCGGACATCCGGGGTCACGGCCGCGGCCTCCGCAGCGAGGTCCCGTTCACCCTGGAGGCGGCGGCCGACGACCTGGCCTGCCTCATCGAGCAATTGGACGCGGGGCCGGCGGTGCTGGTCGGATACTCGATGGGGGGTTCGATCGCACTTCTGTGCGCCGCCCGCCATCCCCATCTGGTGGCCGCGCTCGTCCTCGCCTCCGTGGGCGTCCAGTGGCGGGACGACTTGTGGGAGCGGATCATCTGGCTGGGCATGGGCTTCACGGAGTACGTCCTGCGGTGGGGTGCCCCCGAAGGGATCGTCGAGCGGTACCTCCGCCACGCCGTGGAGCAGTCCCCTGATCTCGAGCCCTATCTGGGGTGGGTCAAAGCGGAGACCCGCCGTGGCGATCCCTCGGCCATCGGGCACGCGGCCTCGGCTCTCGCCAAGTTTGACGCCAGCGAGCTGGTCAAGGACATCAACGTGCCAACCGCGGTGGTGGTGACCAAGCACGACGCCCTCATCCGGGAGCGCCGGCAGCGGGAGCTGGTCGAGGCCATGGAGGGCGCCCACGTGGTGGAGGTGGACGGCAAGCACAATGCCTGGATGGTCCTGCCCGAGGAATGGTCGGCCGCCATCGGGGAAGGCATCGAGTACGTGACCTCACACAACCCGGCGACACAGGGTGACCCGACCACGCGGGGCGAGGGCCGGGCGATCGAGGAAGCCGGCACCGGCGAGGAGGAGCGAGAAAAGGTCGCCAGCTGATCGTTACCAGGTTGTGGTGACCTGGGCCGGTTCCTTGCGGGCCTGGTCGACGGCGCGCCAGCAGTACCAGGCCGCGACCGTCCGGAACGGCCGGTAGAGCTGGCCGAGCTTCTCGAGCTCGGCTGGGTCGGGCAGCGTGTCGAGACCGTGGATGCGGGCGTACCCGCTGCGCACACCGAGATCGCCCGTCGGCCACACGTCCGCCCGGTTGAGCTGGAAGATGAGGAACATCTCGGCCGTCCACCGACCGATGCCCCGCACGACGGTGAGGCGCTCGACGATCTCGTCGTCGGTCAGGCGGCTCCAACCCTCGAGGCGGACGCTGCCGTCGGCTGCCTTGACCGCCAGGTCCTTGATCGACGCCACCTTGGTCGCCGAAAGCCCTACCGCGCGGAGGGTCTCGTCGGGGGTCTTCGCCACCGCGGCCGGGGTCGGCTGCCCCCCGTACAGGGCGGCGAACCGACGGTGGATGGCGGCGGCGGCGTTTCCCGCCAGTTGCTGGTAGCAGATGGCACGGGCGAGCGCGCCGAACGCCCCGCCCGGCGTGCGGCGGCGGGTCAGGGTGCACGGTCCCCACGCGTCGATGGCTCGGGCCATGGCCGGGTCGGCGGTGGCGAGGGCGGCACAGGCCTCGGCCCACTGGTTCACGCCGCCATTCTCCCCTCCTCCGTCCCCTCGGCCGCCGGCCGCGGAGTGAGTCCTAAAATGACACGCTTGTAATTGTCGTACCACCTTGGGATAGTGGACCCATGGCGTCTCCCTCTCTGGCGGCGGCGGCCGAACGCCTCGCCGTCCTGCTCAGCGCCGGTGCGGCCGGGCCGCTGGTCGACCCAGACGGCAGTGACCTCGTCTTCGAGTCCGACGTCCGGCCCCGCGTCCTCACCCGTCGTGCCGCCCCGTCCGAGGTCTGGGCCGTTGACGGAGGGCAGGCGCTGGTGGCCGACGCCCGATGTGTGCAGGTGCTGGTCACCCGGGCCGCCCGCGCTCGCTTCCTGGGTGGCGAGTGCGTCCTGGAGGACGACGGGGAGCTGCGCGCCTGGCTCCTCGGGAGCGGAGAGGAGCGCGTCGCCGCCCTCTCCCTCGGGTTCGGGGTGGCGGCCGACGTCGCCGTCGACGTCAACCTCCTTCGGGAGCACGGCGAGTGGGAGCTGGTCGAGCGGTGCGTGGCCGAAGCGGGCCCGGGCGCCTTCCTGTTGGTCGACGGCGACCTGCGTCCCGACTACCGGATACCGGTCGCACGCGTGGCCGGGGTGCTGGGGCTGGCGGCCGAGCGAGGTGTCGTCCTCGCCGCCGTGACGAAGCACTCCTCCCTGGCCAGGGCGGGTGCACCCCTCCTGGGCCAGCTCGAGCTCG
>JALZEC010000034.1 GCA_030862235.1 Actinomycetota bacterium
CACCATCTCAGTGCCCATCGAGTCCGTTGAGAGCTACTGCCTCCAGGCCACCCACACCAAGCTCGGGACGGACCAGGTCTGGAGCTTGCGACCGGGCGGTGCCGGTGTGGTCAAGGCAGCCTGCACGAGCGGAACGACTACGCCATAGCCGTAAGAGATCGCCAGGCGCCGGCGCACCCGGGGGCACGATGAGGTGCCTTCGGGTGCCGGCTGTCGGCGTCCCCCTTCGAGCACGGAACCGACGACTTCGGGAGTCCTTGGGTGGCCATCGGCCTTGACATCGGCAGCAGCGCCGTCCGCGCCGTTCAGCTCGAACAGGGTCGCGGCCGGAGGCTCGAGCTCGGCCGCTATCGCGAGGCGGCGCTGCCGTCGGGCGCCGTCGTCGACGGGGAGGTGGTGGAACCCGACGCGGTCTCGGGCGTCCTGCGCGAGCTGTGGCGTGAGGCAAAGCTGCGACCCCGGACGGTCGCCGTAGGTCTGGCCAGCCAGCGCGTGACGGTGCGCCAGCTCGACCTGCCCGATCTGCCCGACGACGAGCTAGCCGACGCCGTCCGTCTGCAGGCTCAGGATCAGCTGCCGATCCCGATCGACCAGGCTCTGCTCGATTACGTCGTCGTCGATCGCTACGACGTCGGCGAGGAGCGCAGCAACGTTCGCGTGCTGCTGGTCGCCGCCGAGCAGGAGATGGTGGAGCGAATGCTCCTGGCCGTCACCAGCGCCGGGCTGCGGCCGGCGCTCGTCGACCTCGACCCTTTCGCCCTCCTCCGGAGCCTGGTCCCGCCCGGAGGTGACGGGAACGGGCTCCCGCCGGGCGGGCGCGTGGAGCTCTTGGTCGACGTCGGGGCCATGGTCACCAAGATCGCCGTGCACCGCGGCGGCGACCCACTGTTCGTCCGGATGGTCCGTCTGGGCGGCGCGACCGCGACGCGCGAGCTCCAGAGGGTCCTCGAGCTCTCGTGGGACGAGGCGGAGAGGGCCAAGCTGGAAGCGAGCGCAGCGATGGCCGCGGGCACCGAGCTCGATCCTGACGACGAGCGGGCCAGCGTGCTCCGGAACGCGGTGCAGCGGGTCATCACCGAGATCGGCCACTCGCTCGACTTCTTCCGGAGGCAGCACGACGACCTGGAGGTGCAGCGCGTGCTGCTCTGCGGTGGGGGGAGCCTCGCCCCGAACCTGGCGGACCAGCTGGAGGCGGTGCTCGACGTCCGGATCGAGCAGGGCAACCCGCTGCAGATGATCGGCGGTTTCGAGCAACCGCCGGAAAACGGTCTGAAGGACAAGGCGCCCTTCCTGGCCGTGCCCGTCGGCCTGGCCATGGGTCTCCTGAAGTGACCGCGAAGATCAATCTCCTGCCGCCGCGTTACGTGGAGCGGATGGCGGAGCGGCGTCTCGCGCGCATCGCCGCGATCGCCCTTGTGGTGCTGGTCGTCCTGCTCGGTTTGGCCTCCCTCGTGCAGAGTCGCCGGCTCGACCAGGCCGAGAGGACGCGCCAGGTCGAGCGCGCCCGCAACGACGAGCTCGTCGCCCGGCGGCGGGCGCTGGCGCCGTACCGCCAACTGGCCGACGGGATCCTCGGACGGGAGCGGCTCCTGGCCGGGGCAATGGAGACGCAGATTTCCTGGGCCGGCATGCTGACGAGCCTGTCCCAGACCTTCCCTGCCGGCGCGTCCCTCACCTCGCTGGTCGCCGAGTCGACGCTGCCCGCCTTCGGCGCCGTGCCTCCGGCCAAGGGCGCCACGGAGGCCCGGGTGATCGGATCGACGACCTTGCACGGCTACTCGGTGGAGCGATTCACGCCCGGGGTGGAGCGGATGCTGCAGCTGCTCGACGGGGTGGTGGGCCTCTCCCAACCGCGGCTGCAGATCGGGACGGTGCAGGACCTGGCCGGGCGTTCAGTCACCACCTTCGAAGGCGAGACGTTCCTCGACGGCGCTGCGTTGACCGGCCGCTACGCCAACGGGTTGCCCCCGGAGAACGATGTCGAGCTGCCCCGGCTGGGCGGCGCGGCACCGGCCGCGAGCTCGCCGTCGGCGACGTCGGAGCGGGCTTCCCGGTGAGGCGGTGGCGGGTTCCGGCCGTCGGGGTGGCCGTCGCCATCGTCCTCACCTCTGTCTACTTCTTGCGCTCTCATCAGCCGAAGAGCGCTCGAATCGCCGAGGTCAAAGCCGATACGGAGCAGCTGCGTGCCCAGCAGGCGCCCCTC
The DNA here is from genome assembly GCA_030862235.1 of Actinomycetota bacterium. Classification (GTDB taxonomy): domain Bacteria; phylum Actinomycetota; class Acidimicrobiia; order Acidimicrobiales; family AC-14; genus JALZEC01. The sequence goes on from JALZEC010000034.1 coordinate 2,204, forward strand.
AGGCGGGAAATCAAGGGGCTCGAGGAAATGGCAGCCCGCGAGCCCGAGTACAAGCAGGCGCTCCAGTTGCTCGAGCGGCTCATCCCATCCGAGCTCGCCCAACCCAACCTCCTCGTCAATCTGCAGACCGCTGCCGATGCCGCGGGTGTGGAGCTCGTCTCCGTCACCTTGGGGAAACCCGAAGTCCCGAAGGGCGCACCCGAGAGCCATATCCCGGCGACGGTGCTGGTCGGCATGCCGCTCACGGTCGTCGTTGACGGCCAGTACGCCCGGATCACCGAGCTATTGCGCCGCGTCGAGGTCTCCGACCGCGCTGTGCTGGTCGGCAAGCTCGCGCTGTCCGAGGCTGACGCCGGCGCTCCCCAGCTGCGCGGCACGTGGTCCGGCCAGGTCTTCGCCTTGATGCCCAAGGAGCATCCCCTGGTGGCCGACGCCACCGCGGCGGCGGTCGAGCAGACTGCGTCCGCTCAGGAGACGCCCACCCCGACATCGGGCGGGGCCCAGCGACCCCAGGGAAGCTCCTGATGGAGCGCCGCCGACTTCTCCTGGCCGCCGCCGGGCTCGGCGGCGTGCTGCTGGGCCTCCTGCTTTTGAGAACCGTGTTCGGCGGTGACGAAAGTCAGGATGACCTCCGCAGCGCCCTTCCCCAGCAAACCACGACGACGGCACCACCGGGGAGCAGTGCGTCCGAACGTGCCTCGCTTCCTCTGGTCTCGGCCCCCGGCGAGGGCCGAGACCCGTTCCTCCCGGTGGTCGCGGTGCCCAGAGCGTTGTCGGTTCAGGCACCGCGGCAGACGACGTCAGGCTCATCCCCCACGACGCAGACGACTGCCGTTACGTCAGCCAGCGCCGCGACCGCCGGAGGGGGCTACGCCTCCCTCGAGCTCAAGTCGATCTCCCAGGACGCCAACCGCGTCGTCCAGCTCACGGTGGACGGCCAGACCTACGCCGTGACCCAGGGCGAGACCTTCTCCTACGGGTACCGCCTCGAGCGCGTCATCGGCAACTGCGTGGAGGTGTCCGCTCAGGGCGCACGCGCCGAGATGTGCCTTCCCACGCCGGCCCCGTAGGGCTCGGCCATCGATCGAGCACCGGGGTTCCGCCGCGGCCAGGACCCGACCTGTAGCGTCGGGCCCGATGTTCGTGAAGGTCTGCGGCACGACGAGCGAGGAGGACGCCCTGTTGGCCGTGGCCATGGGAGCGGACGCCGTCGGGTTCGTCTTCGCCCCCTCGTCCCGCCAGGTGGCGGTGGGGACAGCCCGGGACATCGTCAAGCGCTTGCCGCCCGAGATCCTCACCGTGGGCGTGTTTCGGGACGAGGCACCGGCACGCGTCGTCGAGGTCGTCAACACCGTTGGCCTGCGGGCGGCCCAGCTCCACGGCCACGAGACGCCGGACCAGGCCCGATGGGTCCGGGAGCGGGTCCCCCTGGTCATTCAGGCCTTCGCCGCCGGCGACTCCGCCGTCGCCCGGGCGGCCGACTACGGCGTCGACGCCGTCCTCCTCGACGCCAAGTCGCCCGGCTCCGGTCAGGTCTTCGACTGGATGTTGGCCGAGGTACCCGACGGCCTGCGGCTGATCCTGGCCGGCGGCCTCACCCCCGACAACGTGGCCGAGGCCGTGGCCCGCGTCCACCCCTGGGGCGTCGACGTGGCCACCGGTGTGGAGGCCTCGCCCGGTCACAAGGACCCGGTCAAGATGCGGGCCTTCATCGCCGCCGCCAAGGCTGCCGACCCTGACGACGACCGAGAGCGACCCGACGGCGGCGAGCCCTACGACTGGGAGTGGCGCAGCTGATGGCCCTCATGGCCGACCCGGCCCCTGGGGGGCGGTTCGGGCAGTTCGGCGGCCGATACCTTCCCGAGTCCCTCGTGCCCGCCTGCGCCGAGCTGGAGGACGCCTTCGCCGAGGCCTGGGACGACCCCGCCTTCCGGGGTGAGCTGGACGCCCTCCTGCATGGCTATGCCGGCCGCCCCACCCCGGTGACCGAGTGCCGGCGCCTCTCGGAGCGTCTCGGCGTACGTCTCCTGCTCAAGCGGGAGGACCTCACCCACACCGGCTCCCACAAGATCAACAACGTCCTCGGCCAGGCCCTGCTGGCCCGCCGCATGGGCAAGCCGCGGGTCATCGCCGAGACCGGGGCGGGTCAGCACGGGGTGGCCACCGCCACCGCCTGTGCCCTGTTCGGGCTGGAGTGCCACGTCTACATGGGGGCGGTGGATGTGGAACGCCAAGCCCTGAACGTGTTCCGCATGCGCCTCCTCGGCGCTGAGGTGACGTCGGTCACGTCCGGGAGCGCCACCCTCAAGGACGCCATCAACGAGACCCTGCGGGACTGGGCCGCCACGGTGGAGAGCACCCACTACTGCGTGGGCTCGGTTGTGGGCCCCCACCCCTACCCGTGGATCGTCCGCGAGTTCCAGCGGGTGGTGGGGGAGGAGGCGCGCGAGCAGTGCCGGGCCATCCTCGGCGGGAACGACCCCGACGTCGTCGTGGCCTGTGTGGGCGGGGGATCCAACGCCGCCGGCACCTTCGCCGGTTTCGTCGACACCGGCGCCCGCCTGGTCGGGGTGGAGACGGCCGGCGGGGCAGCCATCAGCAAAGGCCTTCCCGGGGTGGTGCACGGCTCGAAGTCGTACCTGCTCCAGGACCGCTTCGGGCAGGTGCAGGAGGCCCACTCGATCTCCGCCGGCCTCGACTACCCCGGGGTCGGTCCCGAGCACGCCTACCTGGCCGCCATCGGGCGGGTGAGCTACGTCGCCGCCGACGACGCTGAGACCCTCGCCGCCTTCCGCCTCCTGTCCGAGACCGAGGGCATCATCCCCGCCCTGGAGCCGGCCCACGCCCTCGCCTGGGTGGCCCGGGCGGCCGGAACCGACGAACTTGTGTCCGGTTCGACCGTCCTGGTTACCCTGTCCGGCCGGGGGGACAAGGACGTTCAACAGGTCCTGGACCTTCTCTAAGAGGACCGCCTACGGAATACTTCCCCGTCCGGTAGGGGTGCGGCTACTGTAGGTGGCGAGCACATACCTCTGAAGAAATGGGGGCGACGGCGGAATGGCCCACGATTCGAACGGACGATTGGTACAGCGGCGCCCCCTCCTCCCGAGCTGCCTGCTGCTGCTGCTCGGCGAGGCCCCTGGGCACGGCTACGAACTGGCCGAGCGCCTCAAGCGATGGGGGTTCGAGCTGAGCGGGCCCGGCCCGGTGTACCGGGAGCTGCGGGTCCTGGAGGAGAACGGACTGGTGCGCTCGACGTGGTCGCCACCCCGCTCCGGGCCGGTGCCGCGGGTGTACGAGCTCACCAGCGTCGGCCGGAAGGCCCTGGACAAGGCGGCCGACGACCTCACCGACTTGGAGCAGTTGCTCCGCGAGTTTCACGAGCGCCACGCCGCCCTGCGGGGGGGCCGCCCCGACACCCGGCGACGCCGCGACCGCTAACCGCGACCGCACCGGCGCCGTTCCGGGCCGGGAGGGACGTTCCCGCGCCCAACCGGCGCGGCCGGGGTTTGGCGGCGCCGGTCAGTGGACGCGGCAAAACAGCCGGTGGGAGTCACGCCCGTAACCGCTAGGTTCCCCGACGTGTCGGGGCCGATCGAGACCGCCTTCCGGGCCAAGCGGGACGCCGGGCGCAAGCTCCTCGTGCCCTACGTCACGGGGGGCCTGGGACGGGACTGGATCGATGTCGTCCAGGCGGTGGCAGAGGCCGGGGCCGACGCGGTGGAGGTGGGCATCCCGTTCTCCGACCCGGTGATGGACGGTCCGGTCGTCCAGCGGGCGTCGGCCCAGGCCTTGGCCGACGGGGCGACTCCCAAGTCGGTGCTGGCCGGCCTCACCGGCCTCGAGGTCCCGGTCCCCGTGGCCGTCATGACCTACTACAACGTCGTCTTCCGCCCGGGACCGGCTCACTTCGCCGACGCCCTCTTCCGGGCCGGGGTCTCGGGCGCCATCCTGCCCGACCTGCCCGTTGACGAGCTGGACGAGTGGTCGGGGGCGGCTGAGGCCTGCGGGGTCGAGACGATCCTGCTCGCCGCTCCCAGCACGCCCGACGACCGCCTCCGACTGATCTGCACCCGCTCCCGGGGCTGGATCTACGCCGTGGCGGTCATGGGCGTGACCGGCGAGCGGGCCAGCCTGGCCGCATCAGCGGCGGTCATGGGCGCCCGCCTCAAGGCGTGTACGGACAAACCGGTCCTGCTCGGCGTCGGCGTCTCCACCCCCGAACAGGCGGCAGAGGCCGCATCTGCGGCGGACGGCGTGATCGTGGGCTCGGCCCTCGTCAGGCGCCTCCTCGAGGGAGTCGGGCCGAAGGGGGCGGCCGAGTTCGTGGGCGAGCTGCGGGCCGGGCTCGACGCCGGGATGTAACCAAACGTTCAGCGCGCCAGGTCGAAGCAGCACTAGCTCCAAGGGGCGGAGGCCTAGCGCGTGGGTGTCGCCATCGTCTTCCCTGGTCAAGGGACGCAATTCGCCCGCATGGGCGAGCCTTGGCGCGCGACGAAATGCTGGGACGTCGTCCTCCGGGCCGAGCAGGCGCTGGGCCAGCCCCTCGCCCCGCTGCTGCTGGAGGCGTCCGACGAGACCCTCCGCCGCACGCTCGAAGCCCAGTTGAGCGTCTTCCTGACCTCGCTCATGGCCTGGGAGGCGGTCCGGGACGAGCTCGACAGCCCGGTCGCGTTCGCCGGGCACTCCCTCGGCCAGATCACGGCCCTCGTTGCCGCCGGGGCCCTCACCCTCGAAGACGGCGTCCGGCTGGCGTCCGAACGGGCGGCCGCGACCCAGGCTGCCGCCGACCGGTGCCCGGGCCGCTTGGCGGCCCTGGTGGGCGCCGACCTGGACACGGCAGAGGCGGCCTGCGCTGACGTGCAGGGGGCGTGGGTGGCCAACGACAACGCCCCCGGGCAGATCGTGGTCGGTGGCACCCCCGACGGAGTCGAGGCCGCCACCCTGCGGGCGCGTGAACTCGGCGTCCGGCGGGTAATTCCTCTCAACGTGGGCGGCGCCTTTCACACGCCGTTGATGGCCGACGCCCGGGCTGCCTTCGAGCCCGTCCTGGCCGCCACCCGATTCGCCCAGCCAGCGGCGCCGGTGGTGTCGAACGTCGACGCCCGCCCGCACACCGACCCGTCTGTCTGGCCCCTCCAGCTGGCCGACCAGCTGGTCTCGCCCGTCCGCTGGCGCCCCTCGATCCTCACCCTGGCCGACCTGGGCGCCGAATCGCTGGTGGAAGTCGGTCCCGGCAACGTCCTCGCCGGTCTCGCCCGGCGGACCCTGCCCGGCCTGCCCGTTCGCAACGTCGCCGCCCCCGGCGATGTCACCCTTCTTGCCCAGGCGGCGGTCTGAGATGACGGTCGCGCCTGTCTCGCTTCCCCTTCTGGAGGACCATCCCATGGAATCCGTGCTCTCGTCCGGCGAACGGCTGGGCGTACCCGAGCGGGTCATCGTCGCTCCGGCGTCAGGGCGCTTCCGGCCCCTCGCCGACGACGCCCCCCATGAGGGCGAGCTCGACGAGCAGCAGGTCATCGGCTTCGTTGACGGCGTCGGTCACTCGACGCCCGTCCGCAGCCCGTTCCGGGGGTTCCTCATGGGCCTGCTGGCCCACGCCGGCGAGCGGGTGCGTGAGGGTCAGCCCGTCGCCTGGCTGCGCACCGCGTGAACGGACCGCAGCGCTTCCTGGCGCCGTCGGGCCGTCGGGCGACCGTTGCCGGCTGGGGGATCGCCGCGCCCGAGGGGCGGCTGACCAACGCCGACTGGGAGGAGCGGGTCGAGACCAGCGACGCGTGGATCGTGGAGCGGACCGGGATCCGGGAACGGCGGGTGGCCGGGCCGTCCGAGAGCACCGCCACGCTGGCCATCGACGCCGCCGCCGCCGCCATCAAGGCGGCCGACCTGACCCCGGCGGACATCGGTGCCTGCCTGGTCGCGACCGTCACCCCTGAGCAACCCATCCCCTTCACCGCCGCCTACGTGCAGGAGGCCCTCGGGCTGCGGTGCGGAGCCTTCGACGTGGACGCCGCCTGCTCCGGCTTCGTGTACGGGCTCGTGATCGGGTCGTCGCTGATCGGCGCCGGCGCCCTCGACGCCGTGCTGGTCATCGGGTCGGAGACGCTGCTGCGGGTGGCGGACTGGAGCGACCGGTCCACGGCCGTGCTTTTCGGCGATGGGGCCGGCGCCGTCGTCCTGGTGCCCAACGGCCGGGCGTCCGACGATCCTGATGCTCCCGGCCTGCTGGCCTGGGACCTGGGCTGTGACGGGTCGGCCGCCCACCTGCTCAGCATCAAGGCGGGCGGGAGCCGCCTCCCCACCAGCCACGAGACGGTCGACGCCGGGCACCACTTCCTGCGCATGGAGGGCCAGGAGGTGTTTCGGCGCGCGGTGCGGGCGATCGTGGACTCGGCGGCCGGCACACTGGCCCAGGCGGGCGTCACACCCGACCAGGTCGACCTGTTCATTCCCCACCAGGCCAACATCCGCATCATCGACGCCGCCGCCGGCCGGCTGGGCATCCTCCCCGGCCGTACGTTCAAGAACATCGACCGCTACGGCAACACGTCGGCTGCGTCCATCCCTCTGGCCCTGGCCGAGGCGGCCGATGCCGGGCTCCTCCACCCCGGCAGCCTCGTCCTCCTCTCCGGTTTTGGGGCCGGCATGTCCTGGGCCAGCGCCCTTCTCCGCTGGGGGACGTGATGGGCGGGCGGGTGGCCCTCGTGACCGGGGGTTCCAGGGGGATCGGCCGCGCTTGTGCCGTCGCCCTCGCTCGCGACGGGCACCGGGTGGCGGTCTGCTACGGGAGCGATGACGAGGGGGCGGCCGAGACCCGGGCTGCGGTGGAGGCGGCCGGCGTCGAGGGGCTGGCCATCAAGGCCGACGTGGGCGACAAAGCGGCCGTCGACGGCGCCTTCTCGCAGATCGAGGAGGCCTGGGGGCGGGTGGAGGTGCTGGTGGCCAACGCGGGCATCAACCGGGACGGCCTGATCCTGCGGATGAGCGACGAGCAGTGGGGCGACGTGATCCGCACCAACCTCACCGGCGCGTTCCACACCGTTCGCCGGGCCGTTCCCGGCATGGTCCGCAACCGCTGGGGACGCATCGTGATGGTCGGGTCCGTCGTGGGGCAGTCCGGGTCGGCCGGCCAGGTCAACTACGCCGCCACCAAAGCGGGAATGGTGGGGATGACCCGCTCCCTCGCCCGCGAGCTGGGCTCACGCGGCATCTGCGTCAATCTCGTCGCCCCTGGTCCCATCCGGACGGCGATGATCCACGCGCTGGACGACAGCACGAAGGACGAGATGGTCCGCCGGGTCCCTCTCGGCCGCCTGGGCACGCCCGACGAGGTGGCGTCGGTCGTGGCCTTCTTGTGCTCGGACGCCGCCGCCTACGTGACCGGGGCGCTGGTCCCGGTGGACGGCGGGATGGGCATGGGTCATTAGGCATGGTCACTAGGATTGATCTTTACGTCTCACCTCCGGAGGGGAAGTTGATGGACCGCCAGGAAGTCCTCGCAGGGTTGGCCGACGTGGCCGTCGAGCTGTTGGGCGTCAATTCCGATCGGGTCACCGAAGACGCCCGCTTCGACGAGGACCTCGACGTGGACAGCCTGGGGCTCGTCGAGTTCGTCATGGCCGTGGAGGACAGGTTCGACATCAAGGTGCCCGAGGAGAAGCTCGAGGGCATCCAAACCGTCGGCCAGGCGGCCGACCTGGTGATGGAGATGGCGGGCACGCCCGCCGGGAGCGGGGCTGGATGAGCGAAGACGCGCCGCGGCGCCGGGTCGCCGTCACCGGCATGGGCGTGAAGGCCCCCGCCGGTACCGACGTCGAGACCTTCTGGAAGAGCCTGCTCGAGGGCAGATCGTGCGCCGGCCCCATCCGCCGGTTCGACCCCGCCATCCTGCCGGAGAGCTTCCGGTTCGCCTGCGAGGTGCCCGAGTTCGACCTTGAGCCGTACCTGGGCTTCAAGGAGGCGCGCCACACCGACAGGGTGGCCCAGCTCGGGTTCGCCGCGGCCATGGACGCGCTCGCCTCGGCCGGCGACCTCAGTGCCGACCCCGCCCGCTGTGGCGTGTTCGCCGGCACCGGCGTGGGTGGCCTCTTCACGATGGAGCGGGAGGACCGCATCCTGTTCGAGAAGGGTTCGAGCCGGGTCAGCCCGTTCCTGGTCCCGATGATGATGGCCAACGCCACCGCCGGCCTCATCGCCATGAAGCTGGGCTGGACCGGACCGAACCTGTGCGTCTGCACCGCCTGCGCCGCCGGAACCAACGCCATCGGGGAGGCGGCCATGCTCGTCCGGCACGGCGCCGTCGACGTGATGCTGGCGGGGGGGTCCGAGGCGTGTATCACGCCCCTGGCCATGTCCGCCTTCGGCCGCATGGGCGCTCTTTCCAGTCGTGTGGACGACCCCGGCCGGGCGTCGCGCCCGTTCGACCCCGAACGGGACGGGTTCGTGATGGGGGAGGGGTCGGGCTTCCTCGTCCTCGAGGAGTGGGACCGGGCCGTCGCCCGCGGCGCCCCCATCCTCGGTGAGGTCGTGGGCTACGGCCGCAACGCCGACGCCTACCACGTCACCGCACCCGCGCCTGGCGGAGTCGGCGCGGTGGCCTGCATGCAGGCGGCCCTCGCCGACGCCGGCTTGGAACCGTCTCAGATCGGGCATGTGAACGCCCACGGCACCTCCACGCCGCTCAACGACGCGGCCGAGGCCGAGGCCGTGGTCAAGGTGTTCGGCGAGGACGCCGTACCGGTCACCTCGGCCAAGGGGTCGATCGGCCACCTGGTGGGCGGGGCCGGGGCGGTCGAGGCGGTTGCCACCCTGCTCGCCCTGCGGGATGGCGTCGTCGCCCCCACTGCCAACCACGAGCGTAAGGACCCGGAACTGGCCATCGACGTGGTCGCCGGCTCGCCCCGCTCCATCGCTCCCGCTCCCGCCGTGTCGAACTCGTTCGGGTTCGGCGGGCACAACGCCACGATCATCCTCGCCCCGGCGCCGCCGGCGGGATGAGTCCCGACGCGCCCGCGCCTGCGCCTGCGTGGGCCGAACGCTGAGCCGGCCTGCGTGGCCCGAACGCTGAGCAGGCCTGCGTGGCCCGAACGCTGAGCAGGCCTGCGTGGCCCGAACGCTGAGCACGGTACCGGTCGCCGCCTGCCGAGGCAGCGCCGCCACTGCCAGCCTCACCGAGCTCGACGGTCGTCCCGTGGCGTGGTTCCGCCTGTCCGGGGGCAAGCACCGCGGCGCCCTCGGACCGACCGAGGGTGAGGTGATCGAGCGGGTCGTGCGTCTGGCCCTCTCGACGGGCGTCCCCATCGTGGGCGAGCTGGCCACCTCCGGCGCGGACGTGGCGGAGGGACTGCCCTCCCTACACGCGTGGGGAAAGGTGACTGCCGGCCTGGCCGAGGCCTCGGGAGCGGTGCCGATCGTGCTGTCGGTGATCGGACCCTGCGTGGGCGGGCCCGCCCTGGTCCTTGGCCTGGCCGACCACGTGGTGATGACCGCCGACAGCTTCGCCTACGTCAACGGGCCGGACGCGGTAGTCGAGATGACCGGTCGCACCACGACCCGCCAGGACCTGGGCGGGGCCGGCGTCCACTACCGGCGCAGTGGCCTGGCGTCGCTGGTCGTCCCCGACGAGGACGACGCCCGATGGGCCATTGCCGACCTGCTGTCCTACCTGCCTGACAACTTCCTCGCCGACCCGCCCGTCGTCCCCACCGACGACCCCCTGGACCGGCCCTGTCGGGTCGCGGCCGAAGCCGTGCCCGCCTCGGCGTCCGCCTCCTACGACGCCCGGTCGGTTGTAGCCGACGTGCTCGACGCCGAAAGCTTCCTCGAGGTCTGGGGCGGCCACGCCCCCAACGTGGTGACCGCGTACGGCCGGCTGGCCGGCCACGCGGTGGGCGTCGTGGCCAACCAGCCGTGCCAGCTGGCGGGCACGCTCGACATCGACGCCTCTGAGAAGGCGGCGCGCTTCGTGCAGTCCTGCGACGCCTTCGGCCTGCCCCTGCTCACGTTCGTCGACTGCCCCGGCTACCAGCCGGGCAAGGACCAGGAGTGGCGGGGGATGATCCGCCACGGCGCCGAGCTGGTGCACGCCTACGGCGAGGCCACCGTCCCCCGGCTCTGCGTGGTGATGCGCAAGGCGTACGGCGGCGCTTTCATCGTCATGGACTCCAAGGGCCTGGGCAACGACCTGTGCGTGGCCTGGCCGACGGCCGAGATCGCGGTCATGGGCCCCGCCGGGGCGGTGCAGATCCTGCACCGCCGCCGGCTGGGCGAGGTCGGAGACGAGGCCGAGCGGGCGCGGGTCCAGACCGAGCTGGAGGCCGACTACATGGAGCGCTTCTGCACGCCAGCGGTGGCCGCCGAGCGGGGTTACGTGGACGACGTGATCGACCCGCTGGACACCCGCCGGGTCTTGGCCGCCGGGCTGGCAACGCTGCAGACCAAGCGGGCGACGCCTCGACGGCGGGGCATCTTCGCCGCCCGCCACTCCAACACGCCGCTGTGAGCCTGCTGGAAGGGAAGCGCCTCCTGGTCACCGGGGTGCTGTCCGAGCAGTCCATCGCCTTTGCCGTGGCCCGGGTCGCCCAGGAGCAGGGTGCCGAGCTGGTGTTGACCTCGTTCGGCCGGGCCATGTCGGTCACCAGGCGAGCCGCCTCCCGGCTGCCGCAACCGCCCGACGTCCTCGAGTTGGATCTGACCGAGTCCTCCCACCTCGCCGCCCTCACCGAGGACCTGTCCAACCGCTGGGGCCGCCTGGACGGGGCGTTGCATGCTGTGGCCTTCGCTCCCGAGACGTGCCTGGGCGGCGACATCCTGCGGGCCGGTTGGGACGACGTGGCCCACACCCTGCACGTGTCCACCTATTCGCTCAAGGCCCTGGCCGAGGCCGTCCTGCCCTTGATGCGCGACGCCGGCGGGTCGATCGTCGCCCTCGACTTCGACGCCCGTCAGGCGTGGCCGGCGTACGACTGGATGGGAGTGGCCAAGGCCGCCCTGGAGTCGTGCGCCCGCTACCTCGCTCGCGACCTGGGCCGTTACCGGGTGCGGGTGAACCTGGTGTCGGCGGGACCCTTGCGCACGCTGGCGGCTCGGGGCATCCCCGGGTTCTCCCTGCTGGAGGACACATGGGCCGACCGGGCCCCGCTGGGCTGGAGCACCCGGGACGCCACCCCGGTGGCCAAGGCCTGCGTGGCCCTGCTGTCGGACTGGTTCCCGGCGACCACGGGCGAGCTGGTCCACGTCGACGGCGGCTTCCACGCCCAGGCAGCTCCCGCCCGCCCCGCGGCAGACTGAGCGCCGCTATGCCAAAGCTTCGACCCGGCGATCCCGCTCCCGACTTCACCCTGCCCGACCAGTCCGGTCAGCCCGTCTCCCTGTCGTCGTATCGAGGCCGGAAGGTGCTCGTGTACTTCTACCCGAAGGCCCTCACCGGCGGATGCACGGCGCAGGCCTGCGGCCTGAGGGACGTGGCCGCCGAGGTGGGCGACACCGCCATCGTGGGGATCAGCCCCGACAAGCCGTCGCTCCAGGCCCGCTTCGACCAGAAGTACGGCCTCGGGTTCCCCCTCCTCTCCGATTCCGATCACCCGGCGGCCGACGCCTACGGCGTGTGGGGCGAGAAGAGCATGTACGGGAAGAAGTACATGGGGATCATCCGCTCCGCCTTCCTCGTCGATGAGGACGGCAAGGTGGCCGAGGCGTGGTACAAGGTCTCTCCCAAGGACACCGCCCCCAACCTGCTCAAGGTCCTCTCCGCCGCCGGCTGAACATCCTCAGGCGGCCCCGTCGACGAGCGTGCGGCTCCCCAAGGGGGCGGACAGCT
>JALZEC010000047.1 GCA_030862235.1 Actinomycetota bacterium
GTCCGGGAGTTCGGGCGTTGGCGGCGTTCGCGGCGAGTCCGCCGGCCCAGCGTCGGGGGCTCCGGGGGCGGGCGGCCAGGATCCGGCGGGTGGGTCGTCATCGGCGGGCAGCGCCGCCGCGGCCACCGGTGGATCGCTTTCTCCGGACCTGGTCGAGCAGATTTGCGGGTTCATCGGCATGGCTGGGGAGGCACCGGCCCCAGCGGGGAGCGAGTTCTACGCCCCAGAGCTCGACCCAGACGGCGACGGGCTGGCCTGCGACTGACCGGCGCAGAAGGAGAACGCAGCGCGTGGGTGCGCCGGTAGGCTCCGACCTGATGGATGCCGAGGTTGCTCGCCAGCGTCTCGAGGAGGAGCGCGTCCGGCTGCAACAGGTTCGCAGCGATCAACAGGAGAGCGACGAGTCCCAGAGCGGCAGCCTGGGCGAGCTGTCCCACATGGACCAGCACCAGGCGGACGTGGGCACCGAGACCTTCGAGCGGGAGAAGGACTTGTCCATCCTCGAGAACGTGGAAGCCGAGCTGGCGGACATCGAGCACGCCCTCGCCCGGCTCAACGACGGCACCTACGGCACGTGCGAGGCGTGCGGCCGCCCCATCGACGAGGCGCGCCTCGAGGCCTTGCCCGCTACCCGCCTCTGCCTGCAGGACCAGGCCCAGGCCGAACGGCAGGCCAAGGCGGGCGGGACCGAGTAGCCCGCGCCTGACCCGCTCGATGGCCTGGGGACTGCGACGTTTTCTGGTGGCTCTGCCGCTCCCGGGCGAAGGCCCGACCCGGGCGTTGAGGCACCCAGCCGGCCCGTCCTCCTCCCGAGCGTGGGGGACCCGGCCCCGGGCCCGGCTGCCTTGGCGCAAAGCCGCCCCCTTCGTCGCCGCCGGCGCGGCCACCCTCGGAGCAGGCGTGGGGGTGGTCCTGGCCGACGAGCACCGGCGGAACCGGGTCGAACGCCAGATCCGGATGTACCGCCTGTCGGTCCGGCGGCTGTTCCACTGGGCCGTGGTCAGGGTGCAGGGACGGGCGGCCACCGAGGAGCAACGGGCCCGCTTGGAGGAGAGCTTTGCCATTCGCAGCGCCCAGGACGTGGCCGAGGTGCTGGGGAACATGAAGGGCGCCATCATGAAGGCGGGTCAGATGGTGTCGTTCATCGCCGAGGGCCTTCCCCCGGAGGCCCAAGCGGCGCTGGCCACGCTCCAGGCCGACGTCCCGCCGATGGCTCCCAGCCTGGCCGAGGAGGTCATCCGCCAGGAGCTCGGCGCCGACCCAGAGAAGCTGTTCTTGGACTGGGACCCCATGCCCAAGGCGGCGGCCTCCATCGGCCAGGTCCACAAGGCGGTCATGCCCGACGGCCGGCTCGTGGCGGTGAAGGTGCAGTACCCGGGCGTGGACAAGGCGATCAAGTCCGACCTGGACAACGCTCAGCTGCTGTACGGGATGTTCGCCGCCTTCGCCCTGCGGAACATGGACGTCAAGGCGATGGTCGACGAGCTCCGGCAACGGATGGGCGACGAGCTCGACTACCACAAGGAGGCCCGCTTCCAGGCCGAGTTCGCCCATCGCTACCGCGGTCACCCCTTCATCCACGTGCCCGACATCGTCCCCGAGCGCAGTGCCAAGCGGGTCATCACCAGCGAGTGGGTGGACGGGCTCTCGTGGGCCGAGTTCCTGGAGACGGCCAACCAGCACCAGAAGGACACCGCGGCGGAGATCCTCTTCCGCTTCGCCGAGGGGTCGATCTGGAACCACCGGGTGTTCAACGGCGACCCCCATCCCGGCAACTACCGGTTCCACCCGAAGAAGGGCAAGGTCACATTCCTCGATTTCGGGCTGGTGAAGCGATGGTCCCCCGGTGAGCTGGAGACGCTGAGCCCGATCCTGGAAGCGATTCTCGGCCAGGACCCGCGCGAGCTGGTGCGGGCCCTCACCAAGGCCGGTTTTCTCGCCCCTGACAACGACATCTCCGACGAGCGGGTCTACGAGTACTGCAGTGGGCCCTACATCCCCTTCCAGGTCGACGAGTTCACCTACACCTCCGAGTTCGTGGGCAAGACACTGCAGCGGATGCTGGACATGGGCGGCGAGTACGGCGATCTGATCAAGTCGCTGAACATGCCCCCGTCGTATGTGATCCTCGACCGCGTCGTCTGGGGGATGAGCGCCCTGTTCGGCAAGATGCGAGCGACCAACCAGTGGAAGAACCTCCTGGCCGAGTACTTCCAGGGAGCGCCGCCCTGCACCGAACTGGGTCGAGTGGAGGCCGAATGGCGAGCGGAAAAGCGGGCGACTACAGCCGGAAGCTGACCCGGTACGCCCGGAACTACGTCTTCCTCCCGCGCTACCTGCCCCACGAGAGCCTCTCGCTGGTCACGTCCGATGGCGTGCGGTTGGCCGCAGCCCGGCTGGAAGGACCGTCCGACGCCTTCGCCGTGGTCGTGCTGGTGCACGGGCTGGTGCACTCCTCCCGCACGCCGGGGATCTATCGCTTCGCGCACCTGCTGGCCCGGTCCACCCACGTCCTGGTGCCCGAGCTGCGGGGACACGGGCGTTCGGAGGGGGTGTGCACCCTCGGCGTGAACGAGCCGCTGGACGTGGCCGCGGCCTTGGCGGCGGCCAAAGAGCGCTGGCCCGGCCTGCCCGTGGTCACGATGGGCACCAGCCTGGGGGGAGCGGCCGTGTTGCTCCACGCCGGGGCGTACGGGGGTGTGGCGGGAGTGGTGGCTGTCAGTGCGCCCGCATGGTGGGCGGCGGACGAGACGGCCAGCACTCGTCGGGTGCAGCGGGCGGCGGACACGCCGGCCGGACGGCTGGTCATGGCCCGCCTGCTCCGCACGCGCATGGCCGTGCAGTGCGACAAGGTGCCGGACGCCCGAGACCTGGTGGCCAAGATCGCCCCCGCCTTCCTCCTCGTGGTGCACGAGGCCGATGATCACTACTTCGGCCGCGAACACGCGGAGACCCTGTACCAGTGGGCCGAGGAGCCCAAGGCCCTGTGGTTGGAGGAAGGGACGGGCCACGGCACCGACCTGCTGACCCCCTCGCTGGCCGGGCGGCTCGTCGCCGAGCTGCGTCAGCGGGTCTGAACCTGGGCGCGGGACGGGGCTCGCGCTACTCTGCGAGCTTCGCCAGCCAGGAGTTCGGCCTCGGTACTTCCCCCACTCGAGAATCTGGCCCCCGGCCAGCCGGGAAGCCGGCTCGGTCGGCGGACGGCCACCGTCGATCCTGTGGCGGCTCGCGCCTACGCGGCGGCGACCAACGACGCCAACCCGGCCTACCTGGACGGTCGGTATGCCCCGCCCGTCTTCGGCGTGGTCCCCACGTGGGAGGGCCTGCTGGCTGCATTTCAGGAGGCGATCCCGGCCGAGCACCTGGCGTCGATCGTCCACCTCGAGCAGGACATGCGGTTCCACCGGCCGCTTGTCCCGGGGATGACCCTGGTCACCGAGGCCGAGCGCTACAGCGTGCGGCTCCTGCGGATCGGCGCCCGGGTCACAGTGCGCACGCTCAGCTCAGACGAGGCTTCGGACACGCTCGTGCTCGAGCAGTTCGCCACCATGTTCGTCCGGGGTATGACCGGCGGAGAGGATGTGGGACCGGAGCCGCCAGCACACGGTTTTCCGGAAGGCGCCCGTGAACGGCCGCTGGGCGTCGTGACCCGGAACGTGGACGCCGACCAGACCTTCCGGTACCGGGACGCGTCGGGAGACACGAACCCCATCCACGTCGACGACGAGTTCGCCCGTTCCGTGGGTCTGCCGGGGATCATCCTCCAGGGGCTGTGCACAATGGCCATGTGCGGGTCCGTGGTCGTCGACTCGCTGGCGGGAGGCGATCCCGGGCGGTTGGAGCGGCTGGCGGTGCGGTTCTCCAAGCCGGTCTTGCCCGGATCCGACCTCACGGTCGCCCTGTTCGAGGGCGACCGGACTGACGCCGGCCAGCGGTACGCGTTCGAGGCAACCAGCGGAGGCAAGCTCGTCGTCCGCGACGGCTTGGCCGAGGTGCGGAGGTAGCCGATGCCCGTCCTGCGATTGTTCGCTGCGGCCCGCGAGGCCGCCGGAGAGGCCCGGATCGAGCTGGACGGGCGGACGGTGGCCGAGGTGCTCGACCAGGCCCGAGCCCGCTACGGGGAAGGCTTCGCCTCCGTGCTGGAACGGTCCCGCGTCTGGCTCAACGGTCAACCGGCCGACCCGACCACGACGCTGGCAACCCACGACGTGGTCGCCGTCCTTCCCCCGGTTTCGGGAGGAGCGGCGGGGGTGGCGAGTCCGGCAACCCAACCGGTGGAGGCTTCGCCGCCTCCGTCAGCCGCCTCGGCGCCGGGGGCTTCGCCGACTTCCGCGCCGGCGCCGGCACCGGGACCTACGCCGGGACGTACGCCAGCCGCTCCGCCGGTACCGCCGCTGGCCGCTTCGGCAGGTTCGCCGGCTGCGCCGGCAGACACGCCCCCTCCGCCTCCCGGCCTGGACGAGCGGGCGGCGCCCCTCGTGGCCGACCCGCTGTCGCCTACTGCCCCGGCCCCGTCCCCCGAGCTGGCGGCCGAGCAGCGGCTGACCGACCCGTGGGGGCCGCGGCCTGAAGGCGGTGCCCCCGGGCGGTACCCGACCCCTGACCTCGGTCCCGGAAGCCCGGTTGCGCGCCGTCCGCCGGCCGTCCCCGAGCCCACATCGCGGATCGACTCGTCGCCCGACGACCTGCTCGACCGCCTGGCCGGGCTGCCGCCGTTCTCGGGTGACCCCCTCTTCGGGGAGCCGGACGAGCCAGAGACCGAGGACCGGGCCGAGCCCGCCCTGCCGGAACCCGACCTGGATCCCGACCTTGCCGGTTGGGGCCCAGCGAGCGGGCCGGTGTGGTCGCTCGGCTCAAACCAGCCGCCCCCTCCGCCTGCTCCGGGGCCTGCGGGCGAGGGGGAACGGGACCTGTGGAAGTGGCCAGAGGCACCTGCCGCTCCGGCTGCGCCTGACGTAGGGTCGCCCTTCGCTCCGGGCGGTTCAGGATCGGACTGGGATCGCCGCTGGGACGCGCCCCTCCTCGACCCGGATCCCGAGGAGAAGAAGTCGGACGACGCCCCCCCTCCGGGCGAGACCTTCGACCTCGCCGAACCGGGCGTCCGCATCCTCCGGCCGGTGGACGATGAAGCAGGGCCGCCGACCGCTCCCGTCCAGATGTTCGACCAGCCCGCAGTGCGGATCCTCGGCGCCGGCCAGCCGGGGGCGGTGAGTGGGGCCAAGCCGACCACGCTGGTGGTCGACGCGCCCGAGGGCGACGCCACGTCCTCCAACGGTTCCCCAGCGAGTGTGGTGGCGCCCGCCCCCCCCGCGGCGGGGG
>JALZEC010000067.1 GCA_030862235.1 Actinomycetota bacterium
AGCGACCCGGGGGCGATCTCGTAGATGGGGCTGAACTTGTCGGGGAACCCGGGCATGGTGCAGCCGATGCAGATGCCGCCCATGTTCATGCAGCCGCCGTGGCCGTCGACGTTGCCCCGCTCGACGATGTTGCACTGCACCACCGGGCCCCAGCAGCCCAGCTCGACGAGGCACTCCTTGTCGCCGTACTCCTTGGCGAACACGCCCTCCTCGTAGTAGCCGGCCCGGGGGCAGTGGCGGTGCACGGTCTCACCGAACAGCCACGCCGGGCGTCCCAGCTCGTCGAACTCGGGCAGGGGGGCGAGGCCGTTGAGGAAGAGGCAGACTGCGGACGCGACCTCGACGTAGTTGTCGCCGATGGGCGAGCAGCCGGGGACGTTGACCACGGGGACGCCGAAGGAGCTGCGGTAGTCCTTGCCCAGGTAGTCGGTCACTCCCATGGCGTTTGTGGCGTTGCCCTTGGAGGCGGGGATACCGCCCCAGGTCGCGCAGGTCCCGATGGCGATGACCGCGGCCGCACCCGGAGCCAGCCGGTCGAGCCACTCCAGCGAGGTGATCTGCCTGCCAGTCTCGGGATCCTCGCCCAGGCCCATCCAGTAGCCCTCGCCGGCGATGGACTCGTCCATCACCGAGCCCTCCCACGTGATGACGTAGGGGGCGTCGAGCTCGCCCCGCTCGGCCATGAACAGGTTGTGGGTCCACTCGGCCCCGCACTCGACGGAGACCACGGTATGGATCAGCTCGACTCGAGGCAGGCCGGGGATGATGCCGGCCAGCAGGTGCTCGACCCGGGGGTGGGTTGCACCGGAGACGGCCACGGTGCAGCCGTCGCAGGACGCACCGACCATCCAGATGAGGTACACCTTCTCCAGCGGGCCCAGACGCAGCTTGGACGTGTCTGGCTCGATCGAACGGGACCGGATGCCGATGGGAGCCATCGGGTCGAGGGGGTTCTCCCGCCAGTCGAGGTACTGGCCGGCAGGACGGGTGACTTCACCCCCAGAGCGCCCCTCGGTCTGTCCCGCATCGAACTCGGAGTCGGCGGGCATCATCCCGCCCTCGGTCATCGTGTAGCCGCCGCTCGGCCGCTGCCCGGACTGGGAACGACTCGAGCTGCCTCTCTTCGCACGGTCAGTGGCCACTGCGTCACCCCTCGTGGGAATGCCGGGAATAGTTCGGGTTTTTCCAGAAGTTGCTATGTGAATCCTACCTCTAGTGAATGGCCGCGTCAGGGGGAAATTCGTGGTCAACGGGGGCGCAGCGGAGCCGGACGGCTCACGAAGGCCGCGACTCCCCAAGCGACGGAGTCACCACCCAGCCGGTGCCGACAGCCGCGCTCGGGGTGGCGGCTAGTGCTCCCGAGTAGGCAGAGTGAGCTCCTGCTGTTGGATCCCCTCGAGGCAATAGGCGAGGAGAAGGGCGATTCCGTTGTGCTCGACGCCAAAGCTCTTGAAGGCGTCGACGTCGTTCACGGAACGGAACACGTCGGTCATCTCCCGCCGGACATGGGGGTCGACGGGTGTCCCGTCGAGGTCCTGCGGATCCTTCAGGTGCAGATCCAACCACTCGAAGATGCTGCCGTCGTCGACGTGATGCCTCGTCTCATCGACGCTGAGCACGTCACCGTGGTCCAGCATCGCGTTGAGCTCGAAGGCCAGGTACGTAAAGCGGCTGATCGGGCCAATGCTCATGACCGGCCACCCCTTCGAGAAGCGTCGGTTCGGGGTTAGTGCGATGGTGCGGGCCGAACGCCACGCCCTGCGGCAACCTTCCGACCTCCCTCGCTCTGCCGGCAGAGGACTCGGCGTAGCGATCGTCTCGCAAGTCTCCGCTGCTCATTGCCGGTGCACTCAGCTCCCGGCTGGTGCCGAGGAGCGGGCGCATCAGATACGTCAAGGCGTACCCCGGCTGGAGCCCACTGACACCGGAGGGTCAGCTGGAGGCAGCAGCCGCGCGTTCCAACCGAAGCGTGCAGCAGTGGTTCTCGCCCGACCCGTCGATGTGGAGCCCAGTGACCTTGAGTGGGCCCCCCAGCTCTTCCAGGAACCCCTCGGCTAGTCCCCCGTGGATCTCACACAGGATGTCCCGGTGCCGGGTGGTCCCCCGGGTAACGGACGAGGGATCCAGGACGAGCTCGATCCCGGCCGGCCGGTGCTGCAGCCGCGGCTCGACGCCCGCCCGTCGCATCTCGGCCACCAGCTGCTCCAGCGGGTCGGCGCGGCCGTCGACCGCGGTCGCCGCCCGACGACCGGCTCGCCTCCCGACCTCTCGGGCTGACAGGCCGTCTGCGGCCATCTCGAGCAGGAGAAAGGCGAGGTGTTCGTAGGGACTGGAGATGCCCCAGGTGGCGGCGACGTCGGGTGCAAGCCGGTACTGGAGAGCGGGCCGGCCCGGACCGCTACGAGGAGCGAACTCCTCCACGAACAGACCGGCCTCGCACAGCTTCGCCAGATGCTGGCGGATGACGTTGTGGTTGAGCCGGAACCGCTCGACGAGGGTACCCACCTGAACCGGCTGGTGAAGCCGGGCGACGTGTTCGAAGATGGCGAATCGGGTGGGGTTCCCGAGGGCCCGGGCCTGGCGTTGCAGGCGAGCACGCTCCTCCGACGTTGACACGTCTTCTGTCGCGCTCATGCGTTGCCTCCAGCGACCGCTCCAGCCGGCAGATACATCCGGTCCGCTCAGGAGACGGTATTTCCAGCAAGCGGCATCACTTACCGCACTCCGGTCCCGATCAGACGTCGTCGCGCCGGCGTTGAGAGGCGAACAGACCCACGACGCCGAGAACGATCAGGAGCACCGGCCACGCCCAGCGCCCGGAGACGGCCGTGCCTGCATCCAGGAGGAAGACGACGGCGGCGCCGGCAAAGGCCAAGCCCGAGACGAGGGAGACGAGGTCGAGCTCATGCCGCGGCACGCCGCACCTCCACCTGGCCGATCCCCACCCGTGCCCGTACCGAGAGCCCGCCCTCACCCTCGAGCCCCAGGCCGCTTTGAACGACCTGCTGGTCGATGCCGCTTCCCCCCCAGTGGGAGCCGAGGAGCACGACCTCGCCGACCCCGGCGTGGCCGGCCAGGGTGAGCTGGACCGAGGTGGGGACGAGTACCTCCACCCGGCCGATCCCGGCCGTCACGAGCACCTCGGCCCGTCGCCCGTCCAGCTCCAGCTGGCTGAGGTCGAGCGTGAGCTCGCCGATGCCGATGCGGTACGGGGATCGCAGCTGTTCGACCAGCACCGGTCGGTAGGTCCGATCACCGACCCCTCCGGCGAGCGGTACGTCGATCCAGGAGACGGTGGCCAGGGCGACGGTGAGGAGGAGGGCGACGGGGATGAGGCCGCGGGCCCGCCCGCGCCACGCTCCGATCACGAGGGCGATGCCGGTGGCCAGCAGGGCCACGGCCAGGCCGGTGACCAGCGATACCCCGAGGAGGGCGAGGACCCCGGCGAGGACGAGGAGGAGGCTGAGCGTGGCCGGCACCAGCGCCGAAGGCGGCCGGGCGGGGCGAACCGGTGCCCCGGGACTGGGTGCCGGCGGCACGGAGGAGGCACGGTCACCCGGCGGCGGGGGGGCGGCGGTGTCCGCGGGCGGGGTGGTGGCGGTATCCGCCGGGGGTCCGCCCGGCGTCGGGGGCACCTGGCCAGGGGTTGCCGGCCGACCACCGTCCTGCCGGTTCTGGCGTGACCAGAGGACCAGGGCGCCGATCCCGATGAGCACGAGGGCCAGCGGGAAATCACCGCGTCCGCGGTGGTCACCGATCCGGTCCAGCACGAGGAGGATGGCGACGGCGGCCAGGACGAGAAGGGCGACGTTGTGGCTCCTCTCGCCCAGCATCCGGTCGGCCTCCGTCACCCCCTGGTCGTCGGGCACGAGCAACCATCCGACGAGGTAGAGCAGCACACCCGTGCCGCCGGCGAGGGCCAGCACGACGAAAGCGATGCGGAAGACCACAGGGTCGACGCCCAGTGCCCGCCCCAGCCCTCCGCACAGCCCGGTGAGGACCTTGTCCTCGCTCGAGCGGGTGAGGCGGCGGGGCGGAGGAGGGGGTGGCGGAGGGGGAGGGGCGGGAATGGCGTCGTCGTCCACGTTCATGCTGCCCAGCGTGCGCTTCATCTCGCTCCTGGTCCATCCGTCACCCTCCGGGTTCGTCCCGGATCGGTCCCGGAGGTCAGCTCCGGACGTCTCCCGATAGTCGCTCCGCAGCCCTTCTGCGATCATCGAGAGGGTGGCCAGCCGACCGCAGGTACGTCTTCTCCGCAGCCGGGAGAACCGGCTCGTGGCCGGCGTCTGTGCCGGCGTCGCTCGCACCTTCGGAGTCGATCCCCTGGTGGTCCGGGTCGCCGTGATCGCTCTGACCCTCGCCGGCGGGGTCGGGGTGTTCCTCTACGTGGCCGCCTGGGCCCTTCTGCCGGAAGCCGCGGACGAGGGGGCCGGCCTCCGTCCGGACGGACAAGGCTCCCGACCGGAGCCCTCCAAATATGAGCTGAGCGAAGCCCTGGCCGTCGGCGCCATCGTCCTCGGCGTGGTCCTGCTGGTGCGGGCGAGTGGGGCGGCCTGGTTCTCCGACGCCGTCGTCTGGCCGGTGGTTCTCGCCGGGTTCGGGTTGGCCGTGCTGTGGCGCCAGGCGGACGACGAGGCCCGGCCCTCGTTGACCGGCCTGGTCGGGTCGCTGGACGTCCGGTCGCGTCGGGTGGCGCTCGCCCGGGTGGCGGTCGGCGTCGTCCTGGTCGTGGGCGGGGTCAGCGCCTTCCTGGCCGCGAGCAACGCCTTCTCCGCCGTCCGGCAGGCGTTCCTGGCGACGGCTGGGATCGTCGGGGGATTGGCGATCATCTCCGGCCCGTGGTGGCTTCGCCTCGGGCGGGACCTGGCTCGGGAGCGGCGGGAGCGGATCCGCTCCGAGGAGCGGGCGGAGATGGCCGCCCACTTGCATGACTCCGTGCTGCAGACGCTCGCCCTCATCCAGCGGAGCGCCGAGGACCCCCGCGCCGTGGTCGCCATGGCCAGGCGCCAGGAGCGGGAGTTGCGGGGCTGGCTGTACGGCAACCGGGAGAAGGCGGCCGACGGGGCCGAGACACTCGCTGGCGAGCTCGGCCGCGTGGGTGAGGAGGTGGAGGAGCTCCACGGCGTGCCGGTCGAGGTCGTGACCGTAGGCGACGCACCGGTGGACGAGGCGGGCCGGGTGATCCTGGCCGCGGCCCGCGAGGCGATGGTGAACGCGGCGAAGTGGTCAGGGGCCCCCACCATTTCTGTCTACGCCGAGGTCCGCGACGGTGAGGCGACCGTCTTCGTCCGGGACTGGGGCAAGGGATTCGACCTCGAGACCGTGGGCCCCGACCACCACGGCATCCGGGAGTCGATCGTTGCCCGCATGCAGCGCCACGGCGGGACCGCCCATGTCCGCACCTCGCCCGGGGAGGGGACGGAGGTGCAGCTGCGGATGGGCGGATGACTGGCGCCCGAGGCCGGTCTCCCCGGCTGGTGCTCGTCGACGACCACCACCTGTTCCGCTCAGGCGTGCGGGCCGAGTTGGGCGGGAGCGTCGAAGTGGTGGGCGAGGCGTCGAACGTGGACGAAGCGATCGCCGTGATCCTGGCCACCAGGCCGGATGTGGTCCTCCTCGACGTCCACCTGCCCGGGGGCGGGGGGCAGACGGTGATCCGCCGGGTGGCCGCGGAGGCCCCGGGCGTGCGGTTCCTCGCTCTGTCCGTGTCCGATGCCGCCGACGACGTGATCGCCATCATCCGAGCCGGCGCTCGGGGCTACGTGACCAAGACCATCTCCGGGACGGATCTGGCCGAGGCCATCCGCCGGGTGGCCGACGGCGACGCCGTGTTCTCGCCCCGGTTGGCGGCGTTCGTGCTCGACGCGTTCGCCGGCACACCAACCACCCCCGCCGGCGACCCCGAGGTTGACCAGCTCACTGGACGGGAGCAGGAGGTGCTGCGCCTCATCGCCCGCGGGTACCCCTATAAAGCGGTGGCGCGGGAGCTGTCCATCTCCGCTCGGACGGTCGAGACCCACGTGTCGTCCGTGCTGCACAAGCTCCAGCTGTCGAACCGCCACGAGTTGAGCCGCTGGGCGGCGGAGCGCCGCCTGATCTGAAGACGACGGGTGTTGCCCGGGCGACCCGGGCGCGGTTGGTCAGACCGCCCGGGGCGTTCGGCGCACGGGGCGGGCTGCGCCGAGCAGCGAGGCGGCGAGGAAGGCGGCGGCCGCGAACAGGACGATGGTCGCCCCGGGAGCGAGGTCGGCCACACGGGCGGCGGCCAGCCCGAAGACGACCGAGCCGACGCCGATGGCCGCCGCCCACCCGAGCGTCGTCCGGAAGGAGCGGGCCAGCCGTTCGGCCGCCCCCACCGGGAGGACCATGAGGGCGGCGACCAGCAGGAGTCCCACGACCCGCATGG
This sequence comes from Actinomycetota bacterium, assembly GCA_030862235.1. Taxonomy (GTDB): domain Bacteria; phylum Actinomycetota; class Acidimicrobiia; order Acidimicrobiales; family AC-14; genus JALZEC01. The sequence continues at coordinate 6,407 of JALZEC010000067.1, forward strand.
CGGCGACGACGGTCACGGCGGCCAGGGCAGCCAGGCCGAGGCTGAGGAGCTCAACCGGCAGGCCGGCCACCCGGGCCGCCTCCTCGTCCAGGATGACGGTGAACAGGGCGCGCCACGAGACACCGATGGCCACCAGCACCCCCGCCCCGAGCAGGACGATCGTCACCGTGTCCCCCGGGCTAACGGTGAGGATCGAGCCGAAGAGGTAGGTGAGGACGCCGGCGTTGAGGGACCCGGCTAACCCGGTGAGGACGACACCGCCGGCGATCCCGGAGTAGAAGAAGACAGCCAGGGCCAGATCACCCGAGGCGCGCCGGCGCAGCCGGAGCCACTCGATGGCGATCGCCCCGCCCACGGCGGCGACGAGCGCGGTCCAGATGGGGCTGAGGCCGAACAGGAGGCCGGCGGCGACACCGGCGAAGGCGACGTGGCCGACGCCGTCACCCATGAGCGAGAGTCGCTTGTGGACCAGGAAGGTGCCGATGAGGGGGGCGCAGGCGCCCACCACGAGCCCGGCGGCCAGCGCCAGCTGCATGTACTGGCGATCGAAGGGCCACGGCAGGGGGAGGGTCACTCCAGCCCTTCGAGCCACAGGGGGAGGTCCTCGGCGTGGATGCCAAGGCTCACCCCGCCCGCGGCCAGGTCGGCGGGTCGCCCGTCGAACATGAGCTGGCCCCGGCGCACGACCAGCAGGCGGTCGAGGTCGTCGGCCACCGCCCCCAGTTCGTGGGACACCAGCAGGACGGCCGACCCGTGGTGGCGGACCATGTGGACGAGGGAGTCCCGGAACATCCGTTGCGATTCGGCGTCGATGCCGGCCACGGGCTCGTCGAGCACGAGGAGATCGGGCTGGTTGACCAGGGCTCGGGCGATGAACGCCCTCTGCTGCTGCCCGCCGCTCAGCTCGGACAGGAGGGTCTGCCCGGCCTCGGCCAAGGCCACCGCCTCGAGGGCATGCCGCACCTCCTCCCAGTCGAGCGGGACCGGCCGCCGCATCCACCCGCGCCGGGCCAGCCGTCCGGAGGCCACCACTTCCTCGACGGTGGCCGGGAGGTGGTCGTCGAGGACCGGCCGTTGCGGGACGTACCCGATCCGCCACCGATTGCGGAGGCGAGCGGGAGGGCTCCCGAACAGGCGCACCTCGCCCGCGTCGGGTTCCAGCAGCCCCAGGATGACGCGCAGCAGGGTCGACTTGCCCGAACCGTTGGGCCCGACGAGGGCGACGAACTCACCAGGGTCGACCCGGAAGCCGACGCCGGTGAGCACCACATTGGGGCCGTAGGCGAAGGACACGCCTTCAACATCGAGGACAGGAACGATGCCCGGGACCGCCATCAGCGGCAGTCGAGAGCCGCCCGCAGGGCGGCCAGGTTCTCGCGCATGATGGACACGTAGGTCTTGCCCGCGCCCTCCTCCTCGTCGGTCAGCCCCTCAAGTGGGTTGAGCACCGCGGTTCCCACCCCCGCCTCCCGGGCCAGCGTCTCGGCCACCCGGGGCGACACGAGGGTCTCCGAGAAGATCGTGGTGACGCCCTCCGCCCTCACCTCGCGGGCCAGCGCCGACAGCTGTCCGGGTTCCGGCTCGGATTCGGGCGAGAGTCCGGAGACGGCCTTCTGCGTCAGCCCGTACTGGCGGGCCAGGTAGCCGAAGGCGGCGTGGGAGGTCACGATGACCCGGCGCTCACACGTGCGCAGCCCCTCTCGGTAGGCGGCGTCGAGCTGGTCGAGCTCGCCGATGTAGGCCGCCGCCCGATCGGCGTACTGCTGGGCGTGCGCCCCGTCGACCTCCTGGTAGGCGGCCCTGATCCGTTCCACGGCTCGCTTGAAGAGGGTCGGGTCGAGCCAGAAGTGGGGGTCGCCCTCGATCGGGTTGGGGACGGTGGTGAGCAGGTCGACCACCTGACCGCCCGCCCGCTCGACCGCCTTCTCCACGCCCGGCTGGAAGCCTTGCCCGAGGTAGAAGACGAGGGCGGCGTCCTCGATGCGGTCGACCTGCCGGGAGCTCAGCTCCAAGTCGTGCGGCTCGGCGCCCGCAGGCGTGAGGTTGGCGACCGATGCGTTCTCGCCTCCCACACGCTGCGCCGCGGCGTAGACGGGATAGAAGCTGGCGACCACGGCCAGCCCCTCGTCAGCCCCCGGCGACCCGCCGTCCTCGGTACAGGCGGTGGCGAAAGCGAGCGTCAGCGAGCAGACGGTTACGGCGACCCATGACCATTTTTGAGAACGAATATCAAAACAGTAGCAGGCCCGGTCAGGCGCAGCGGGCGCACACCCCGACCAGGTCCAGGCGGTGGAACTGGGCCTGGAAGCCGGTCTCGGCCGCCACCTCGTCGAGGGTGAGGGCCATCGTGTGCTCGAACTGCGGGGGAACGGTGTAGTCGTCCACCGAGCCGCACGAGACGCAGACGAGGTGGTGGTGATGGCGGGTCAGGTCCTCGGCCAGCTCAAAGCGGGAGAAGTCGTCACCGCCCTGCACCTTGCGCACGACTCCTGCCTGCTCCAGGACAGTGAGATTGCGGTAGACCGAGCTCTGCGGCACGGAGGGGTCGGTCCCGAGGATGTCGGGGATCGACAGAGGCCGTCCCGCCGACGCCAGCACCTCGACCAGCGCTCGCCGCCCATTCGTATAGCGCTGGCCGATGGTTCGCAGCCGTCCGTGCGCGGTCTCGTGGAGGTCGCCCGACACGGTTTCAGCCTAGGTGCCCCCTCCTGGCGGGAAAAGGAACGACCGGCTCAACCCTCGTTCACGTCCCCCTGCAGTACGGCGTTGACCCGGAGCTTGTCGCCGTTCGGCTCCACCGTCGCCTGGAACGGCCCCTCCCCGAACTTCACCGTCTCCGTCCGGGACTTCCGCTCGGGGTACACGACCTCTAGGGTCCCGTTCACCTCGAGGGTTCCCGGTCCCCGGAGCTCGACTCTGGCCGCGTCGCCGCGCACCACCGCGTTCCCCCGGGAGACCAGGACCGTCTGGCTGTCGGCCGTGAACTCCACCCCCTCCCGGGGTGCAGCCAATCCGGCCGCTCCCACCGCCACCGGGGCACCGATGGAGTAGGTGCCGGCGAGGAAGGTGCGGGGAGCACCGTCGAGGGACCAGATGATGCCCTCACCGTTCACCTCGACGCGCGTGGCTCCCAGCTCCAGCCCGCCCTCACCGGAGATGGGGAGGGGCGTACCACCGTCCCACGAGATCGTGACTCGCCGCCCGCCCACCGTGGCGTTCTCGATCGTCAACCGGGAGGTCCCGGGCTGGCCGGTCACGGTGAAGGGGGAGCGAAGCACCTCGGTCTGGGCCTTGTCCGCCGTCAGCGTTTCGATCTCCCCGGTCAGGAACGCCTGGCCCGGCGCGGGCCGGACCTCCGGCGGGGCCCCGCCCGTCGACCGCCCGGTCACCAGGTCGGTCTTCTCGTCGAGGATGTGCACGCCGACGACGGCCAGGTCGCACACGAACACCAACACGATGGCGAAGGCCAGGCCGGCGATGGTGCCCGACGTGTAGCCGGAGGCGTTGACCACGGGCGCAAGAGTACGTTGGGGCCGCATGTCGAGGCCCGCCACGCTTGGCCAGCTTCGGGAGTCGGGCTGGCAGTCGGTCCGGGTCAAAGACGAGGTGCGACGGAACGCAGCTGCTCGCATAGGGGCGGGCGAAGCACTCGTGCCCGGGGTTCGCGGGTTCGACGAGACCGTCCTCCCCCAGCTGGAGAACGCCCTCCTGGCCGGCCACGACGTGATCTTCCTGGGCGAGCGGGGTCAGGCGAAGACCCGGATCATCCGCTCGCTGGTCGACCTGCTCGACGAGTGGACTCCGATCATCGCTGGCTCGGAGATCAACGACGACCCCTATCACCCCGTCTCCCGTCACGCCCGGGACCTGGTTCGGGACCACGGGGAGGACACCCCCATCGAATGGGTCCACCGCAGCGAGCGGTTCGGCGAGAAGCTGGCCACACCGGACACGTCCATCGCCGACCTCATCGGCGAGGTCGACCCGATTCGGGTGGCTGAGGGGCGGTATCTCTCCGATGAGCTGACCCTCCACTACGGGTTGGTCCCCCGGACCAATCGCGGCATCTTCGCCATCAACGAGCTGCCCGACCTGGCCGAGCGGATTCAGGTCGGTCTCCTCAACGTGCTCGAGGAGCGGGATGTCCAGATCCGCGGCTACAAGGTGCGCCTCCCGCTGGACGTCCTCTTGGTGGCCTCCGCCAACCCGGAGGACTACACCAACCGAGGCCGGATCATCACCCCGCTCAAGGACAGGTTCGGGGCCCAGATCCGCACCCACTACCCGCTCGACGTGGAGACCGAGCTGGAGATCGTCGGTCAGGAGACCCGTTCCCCGGGAATGGCCGGCGTGCGGGTCGAGGTCCCCCCCTTCATGGCTGAGATCGTGGGCGTGATCACCGCCGAGGCCCGCCGCCACCCCAGCATCAACCAGCGCTCTGGCGTCTCCGTCCGGCTCACCATCGCCAACTACGAGACGCTCACCGCCAACGCCGTTCGCCGGGCCCTCCGCTCGGGAGAGAAGGACGCCGTACCCCGCGTGAGCGACCTCCTGGCCCTGGCCTCGTCCACTGCCGGGAAGGTCGAGATCGAGACGCTGGACGACACCCAAGGCGAGGCGGTGGTGGACAAGATCGTCAAGACCGCGGTCGTCCAGGTCTTTCGCCAGCGGTGCCGGGTCGACGACCCCCGCGCCGTGCTCGCCGGCTTCGAGGGAGGCGGGACCGTCCACACCGGCGACGACGTTCCTTCAGGCGACTACCTCCGTGCGCTCGAGCAGTTCCCGGCGCTGCGCACCGTCGTCGGGTCCCTGGCCGGGAGCGAGACGCCCGCGGCCATCGCCAGTGCCATGGAGCTGGTCCTGGAGGGCCTCCACCTGACTCGCCGCCTGAACAAGGACGCGGTCGGCGGGCGGGCGACCTACCGCGCTCGCGGCTGATGCCCGGGCGGTTCCGCTACTCCCGCTGGGACGGCTCGCAGGCCGGGTTCGAGCTGGGCAGCGAGGACGTTCTGGCCGAGGTGGCCGACGATCTCGTCTACCACGGCGACCCGAACGCTGCCCTCCGACGCCTGCTCCAGGAGGGGTTCGAGTTCGGCGGCCGACAGGTGAGCGGCCTGCGCGAGCTGCTGGAGCGGCTCCGGCAGCGTCGCCAGGAGGAGCTCGGGCGCTACGACCTGGGCGGCGCCTACGACAACATCGCCCGCGAGCTGCGCGAGGTGGTGGACCAGGAGCGGGCCGCGCTCGACCGGGCCGAGGCAGAAGCAAGGCAGTCGGGCGAGCCCGAGTGGCAAGAGCTGGCCGCTCAGGCCGCCGCCGAGCGGCGGATGCAGCTCGACCTGCTCCCGCCCGACCTGGCCGGTCAGGTGCAGTCCCTGCGACAGTACGACTTCACGTCGTCGGAGGCCCAGGAGCGGTTCGAGCGCCTGCTCGAGGCCCTTCGCCGCCAGCTTCTCGCCAGCCAGTTCAACCAGATGGCCGAAGCCATGCAGAACCTGTCCCCTGAGGATCTGCAGCGGTTCAAGGACATGCTCGCCGCCCTCAACGCCATGCTCGAGCAGCGGGAGCGAGGCGAGGATCCCGACGCCGGGGGCAAATTCGAGCGGTTCATGGCCCAGTACGGCGACTTCTTCCCCGGAAACCCGCAGACCCTCGACGAGCTCCTGGAGCAGCTGGCGGCCCAGATGGCGGCCATGCAGGCCTTGCTGAACTCGATGACGGCCGAGCAGCGGGCCCAGCTCCAGGCCCTGTCCCAGCAGCTGCTCGACGACATGGACCTGCGCTGGCAGCTCGACCAGCTGGGCCGCAACCTCCAGCAAGCTTTCCCAGGGATGGGGTGGGACCGGGCCTACGACGTCTCCGGGTACGACCCGCTGGGGATGGTCGAGGCGGCCCAACTCATGAACCGCCTCGGCCAACTGGACCAGCTCGACCACCTCCTGCGGTCTGCCACCTCTCCGGCCGCCCTGGCCGAAGCCGACTTCGACGCCGTCCGAGATCTGCTCGGGGAGGAGGACGCGGGCGACCTCGAACGGCTGGCCGAGCTGGCCCGCCTGCTCGAGGAGGCCGGGCTCATCTCCCAGACCGAGGGGAGGTACGAGCTCACGCCGCGGGGGCTGCGGCGGATCGGCCAGCGGGCCCTGGCCGACCTCTTCGGCCGCCTTGACAAGGACCGTCTCGGCGGTCACCCAGTCGAGCGGCCGGGTCCGGGCCACGAGCGGACCTACGAGTCCAAGCCCTACGAGTACGGCGACCCGTTCAACCTTGACATCGAGCGGACGATCCGCAATGCGCTAGCCCGCGGGGGCGCCGGGGTCCCCGTCCGTCTGGATCCCGTCGACTTCGAGGTCGGCCGAACCGAGGCGATGACCCGCACGAGCACCGTGCTCCTGGTCGACCTCTCGCTGTCGATGCCCATGCGGGACAATTTCCTAGCCGCCAAGAAGGTCGCCCTCGCCCTGCACACCCTCATCTCGTCCCGGTTCCCCAAGGACTACCTGGCGGTCGTCGGGTTCAGCGAGGTGGCCCGAGCCCTCCGTCCCGAGCAGCTCCCCGAGGTGTCGTGGGACTACGTATACGGCACGAACATGCAGCACGCCCTCCTGCTGGCTCGTCGCCTCCTCGCCCGCCAGACCGGGGCCCGCCAGATCCTGATGGTGACCGACGGGGAGCCCACCGCCCACCTGCTTCCCGGCGGCGAGGTGTTCTTCCACTACCCGCCCGTGCGGGAGACGGTGCAGGCGACGTTCGCCGAGGTGGCGCGGTGCACGGCGGAGGACATCCGCATCAACACGTTCGTGCTCGACGCCACCCCTGACCTGCAGGCGTTCGTGGAGCGGCTGGCCCGGATCAATCGCGGCCGGGTCTTCCTGGTGACCCCCGAGACGCTGGGCAGCTACGTGCTGATCGACTTCCTCGAGCAGAAGCGGGCCGTCAGGAGCCGACCACCAGCTTGATGTTGAGGTGGCGGGTGCCGGTCGCCCCCCAGAAACGGAGCCACAGGGGCAGGTACATCTCTGTCCCGCGGGCCCCGGCGATGTCGCCCAGATCCACGATGTCCCCGTCGGGCCAGCCAAAGCTCATGAGCAGTTGGCGGACCTGCTGCTTGGCCTCGGCGGAGTCGCCACAGACGAACACGGTGTGTGCGCCGGGCACCAGCGCGGGGTTCACCATCACGTCGGCATTCACGGTGTTGAGGCTTTTCACCACGAGGGCTTCGGGGAAGGCACGTTGGATCTGCTCGCCAAGGCTGTCGGTGTTGCAGACCGAGAGGCTCGGGGGCATCCCTCGGGAGGAGTCCAGCGCGTTGGCCACGTCGATCAGCACCTTGCCCGCCAAGTTCCCCGCTCCCGCCGCGTGCAGGGCGTCGAGGGAGACCGTGCCCGCGGTGGCATTGATCACCATCTCGCCCACGGCGGCAGCGTCGGCGAAGGTTCCCTCGCTCGCCCCCGGACCGGCGGCCGCCGCCCACTCGACCGCCTTCTCGTTCCCCGCCCGGCGCGAGCCCATGACCACCTCGTGACCCAGCTCCACCAGCTTCCGGCCGAGCGTCTGCCCGACCACGCCGGTACCGAGCACCGCCAATCTCATGCTGTGACCGTCCCTTCTTCTATGGATCTGAGCCTCACCCCGGCGCCTTTTGCAGCTTGGGCCGGACCGTGCGGAGGTACTCGATGGTCACGGCGATGCCGAGGACGCCGAGGGCGAAGATGCCCACCGCCATAAGGGTGACCCACGTCTTGCGGTTGTGGCCCACCTGTTGCCACTGCCCGGGGGTGTAGCTCATGGCGTCGGTGATGGCGGCCAGCGGCACGGAGATGGCCGTTCCGATGACCAGCAGCACGGTCAGCAGCTGAGCGGCGCTGAGGTCGGGCATCAGCGGTCGGGGTCGAGTAGCCGCTGGTAGAGGCGGTAGGTCTGCTCATCGAAGGCGACGAGGCGGACGAGCTCGACGCTGGTGGGCGTGGACCGCAAGGTCCTGATCGCGGTCTCGGCCGCCTCCTCTGGCGGGTAGCCGTAGATGCCGGTGGAGATGGCCGGGAAGGCCACCGACCGCGCCCCCAGCTCGTCGGCCACCTCCAGCGCACGCCGGTAGCACGACGCCAGCAGCTCGGCCTCGCCCGCCCCGCCGCCGCGGTAGCGGGGGCCGACGGCGTGGATGACCCAGCGGGCGGGCAGTCCGAAGCCGGGAGTGGCCTTGGCATCGCCCGTGGCGCACCCGCCGAGCTCCCGGCACGCTTCGAGCAGCTCTGGCCCGGCCGCCCGGTGGATGGCCCCGTCCACGCCGCCGCCGCCGAGGAGTGACTGGTTGGCGGCGTTCACGATGGCGTCGACGTCTTCCTGCGTGATGTCGCCCTGAACCGCCTCGATCCGCATTCCGGCCAGTTTTCCAGCGATTCCGCTTGCACGCCGCCCTGTCCTCACGTCATGATCACACTGTTGTAATTACATCGGTGCCAATACCGAGGGGAGGCCCACCGATGGAAGCAGCGGCGAACGGGCGTCGAGGCCACCGGTTCGACATCGGCGAGCGGGGCTGGCAGATCCAGGCGAACTGCCTCGGCGTCGATCCTGACCTGTTCTTCCCGGAGCGGGGCGCGTCGACCCGCGAGGCGAAGGCGGTGTGCCGGGCGTGCGTCGTTCGGGAGGAGTGCCTCGAGTACGCCCTCGTCAACGGTGAGAAGTTCGGCATCTGGGGTGGGCTCAGTGAGCGGGAGCGCCGGCGCCTTCGCCGGGCGAGGGCGCTGAGCCGCCGTCCGGGGGCGGCGTCGGCCTAGCGGTCCCGCCAACCGGCTCCCCCAACCGGGCCTCGATCGTCCTCGACGGAGCGAGATCGAGCGATGGCCACCGATCGGTCGGGATGGCGTCGAGCACGGCCGCCGGCACCAAGCCCACCAGTTCCGCTCGGGCGACGGGCGTCCGGGCCGCTACTGCGTCGTAGGCGTCCGCCGGTCCGAACCTCGCCGGGTCGATGAGGTTGAGCGACACCTGGGCTCTCCCCCCCACGTCCAGCCCCAGCGCCCGCACCAGGCCAGGCCGGCGCACGTCGCGAGCGGCCTGGCGGGCGAGCTCCACCGGCGCCCCCGGCGCCAACCACAGGTTGTAGGCGACCAGGGGGGGACGGGCTCCGGCGCACACCGCCCCCGCCGTCGGGTGCGGACGATCCGGGCCAGTGTCGGGGAGCAGGCCCCGGAAGGCCTCCCGGCGGACGTGCGGCAGCGGGCGCTCGGGCCCGTACAGGAAGCAGGGGATTCCCTGCTCCTCGCCTACCCACGCTGCGTAGCGGTTCCGGGCGGCCAGCGCGTCCTCCATGCTGGCGTGGACGAGGGGGACGAAGGGCACCACGTCCACCGCCCCCAGCCGGGGGTGGGCGCCGACATGGGCTCGCAGGTCGATGCGTCGCATCGCCTCGACCGTCAGCCGTCGGACCGCGTCCTCGAGCGCGGCCTCCTCGCCCGCCAGGGTCAAGACCGAACGGTTGTGGTGGGGATCGCGGTGCACGTCGAGCAGGAGGCCGCCGGCGGCGGCGGCGAGGGCGTCGATGACGAGTGAGTCCCGCCCCTCGCTTACGTTGACCACGCATTCGAGCATCCCGCCTTACGCTCGCACACCATGCGCGTCGGCCTGGCCCTTCCGCAGTACGACTTCTCGGTTCCCGCCGAGCGCCCTCTCCGCTGGGAGACCGTCGCCGCCTGCGCCCGCCGAGCCGAGACTCTCGGCTTTTCGTCGCTCTGGCTCAGCGACCACCTGTTCTGGGACCTCGCCCGCTATGGCGGCTCGCCCGAGCCGGGGGCGTCCTTCGCCCCGCTGCCCGCCCTCGCCGCCCTGGCCCGCCAGACGTCGACGATCCGTCTCGGCGTCCTCGTACTCAACGCCCCCCTGCGACCGCCGTCGGTTCTGGCCAAGTCGCTGGCCACCCTCGACGTGATCTCACACGGACGCCTGATCGTCGGCATCGGCGCCGGCTGGTACGAGCCCGAGTTCGCCGCCTCCGAGATCGTCTTCGAGCGTCCGGGGACGCGCCTCGTCCAGCTCCAGGAGGCCATCGCCATCCTGCGGGGAATGTTCGGGGGCGGGCCGTTCACGTTCCCCGGGCGCCACTGGAGCCTCGAGGACGCGCGCTGCCTCCCGTTGCCGGTGCAGCGCCCGGGCCCTCCGATCTGGGTCGGCGGCAAGGGCGACCGGCTCATCCGTCTGGCGGCGACGGTCGCCGACGGGTGGAATGCCGTCTGGGTCTGGACCCCGGAGACCTACCTCGAGCGCGCTGCCCTGTTCGAGGCGGCGCGAGAGAAGGCGGGACGGGACCCGGCGGAGGTGGCCCGCTCCGTCGGTCTCTACGCTCTCGTCGGGGAGGACGAGGGCGACCTCCAGCGACGGTTCGACCG
>JALZEC010000120.1 GCA_030862235.1 Actinomycetota bacterium
CCCCCGCCCCGGCCGTGGTTGGCTGGCCACTTCGTGGCCCCGGGCGGGGCCCCAACCCCGCCCTCCTCCGGAGGCGGGAGACCCCCAGCCCCCGCCCCGGCCGTGGTTGGCTGGCCACTTCGTGGCCCCGGGCGGGGCGGCGCGCGCGCGCTACCACGGTTCAGCGCTCGTCCAGGCGGAGCCGGCCCTGGCTTCGGGACACCCGCCGCCCCTCGCCCACGTCAGCGGCTCGGGAGCGACCCCGTGCCACTTCCAGCACCCGCTCCACGGTGGCCAGATCGGGCGGGTGGGAACGGCCGGCCGCCAGCCAGCGACGAACGGCACGGCGAGCGAGGGCGGGTGGAAGGGCGGCGACGGCGCGGGCGTCTGTCGGGTCGACCTCGGCGGCAAGGGCATCGAGCAACGCCGCCTCGTCCCGCAGCACGCCGGCCTGGCGGGCGATCACGGGCACGACGTCGCGCCCGGCGATGGCGTCCAGCAGGGGCAGAAGCTCGACCCGGATGCGGTTGCGGCGGTGCCGGAGATCAGCGTTGGACGGATCCTCCACCCACGGGAGGCCGGCGGACCGGCACAGGGCCCGGGTCTCCCACCTTCGGATCCCGAGCAGGGGGTGTCCCTCCGACCCCATCCCCGCCAGCCCGTCCAACCCTGCGCCCCGGAGGAGGTTGAGCAGGACCGTCTCCGCCTGGTCGTCCGCGGTATGGCCGGTCAGCACCCCGGCAGGCAGCACCCGGTACCTGGCCTCCCGCGCTCGGGCCTCCAGGTTCGGGCCCGGTCCAACGACCACTCGCTCCGCTCGGAATCCAGCTCCCAGCCGCTCGGCCGCCTCCCGGACGACCTCGGCCTCGGCCGCCGACCCAGGCCGCAGACCGTGGTCGACGTGGATCGCCGTCGCCCGGCACCCGGCATCGACGGCGAGGACGAGCAGGGCGAGGGAGTCGGCGCCACCGGAAACCGCGCAGTCGACCACCGTGCCGGCAGGCGGGAAGGTGCAGCGGGGAAGCAACTCGGCGGAGGAAACGGGCGCCTGTTCCGGCCCCGCGGCCGCGGCCTCCCCCGGCGTCAGCGGGCGGCCGCCTCCAGCGCGGCCGGGGGCGGTGGCTGGACCCGGACCAGCCAGCGCTCGGGATGGCGGATCTCGTCGATGGACGGGAGTGACTCGGGGCCCTGCCACAGGAGGGACACGTTCTTCGGGTCCGCCTTCTCGATGGCCTCGAGGAACCGCTCGCCCTCGTGGTACTGGCGCAGCTTGGCCTCCAGCCCGATCAGCTTCTGGAGCAGGCGGGCCGGTCCGCTCGCCTGGCGGCGCTGATGCAGGACCTGCTTGAACCGTCCCGCGCTCGGGATCCGGTCGGCCCCCGCCCAGTCCATGACCAGGTCCCCGTGGCCCTCCAGCAGGCTCATCAGCCCTTGGATCTGGCGGAACACAGCCGACTGCTCGGGGGTGGCGAACAGCGAGATCAGACCCCCCTCGTCCAGGGGGTTCTCGCCCGCCTTGATGGAATCGACTGCCCGCCGCAAGGCCTCGAGGAAGCGCTTGGGATCGGGGTCGAAGGCGTTGAGGCTCTGCTCGACCAGGGAAAGGAAGTGCTCGCGCATCCAAGGCACGCCGGTGAACTGAGCCCGGTGGGTGACCTCGTGGATGGCGATCCAGAGGCGGAACTCCTTCGGCGGGAAGGCGTACCGCTTCTCGAGCGAGAGGATGTTGGGCCCCACGTAGTAGACGATGTCCTGCTTCTCGGGTTCCTCGTTCTCGATGACGAGCAGGTCGTACTGCCCCAGCACCCGGGTGGACATCCAGCCCAGGAGCGCTCCCACCTCGGCTCCCGCGACCGAGCGACCGACTTTGGCCGCCGGACCGGAGCCCAGCCGCTGTCCGAGCCGCTCAGTGAGGGGACGCAGCAGGCGACGGAATGAGGCGACATTGGCCTGGATCCAGCCGGCCCGGTCGGTCACCCGGGCCCGTGCCGGCCCGGCCAGGGACCGCAACCCCGTCTCGGCCGCCACCAGCGCCTCGGCCTGGGCGGTGAATTCGCGGAAGTCGGGCTCGAGCGAGGCGTAGAGGTACGACCCCTCGAGCGGGTCCCGACGGGCGACCCGCACGGCTACCCGCTCGGCGACATCCCACGCGACGGGGTCGTGCGCCGGCGGCGGTGTTGCGTCACGCCCGTCGCCTCCGGAAGCGGAAGCATCGGGAGGGGCGGTGGCGGTTGGTGTCACGTGGAGGTCACTGCCTTGGATACTTGGCGGCTACGGCTTTCAGTAGGTACCCGACGATCACACCGATCACGCCCAGAATGGCCATAAGGGTCAGCGGGAGCGCCATCCAATAGGTCCACGGCTTGGCCGCGGCGACAGAGACAAGGTCCACGCTCGTGACTGTAGGCGGCTCCGCAGGGTGCCAACCCTCAGCCCCTCGGATCCGGCCGCGTCGCAACCGAGCCATCCCTCCCGCCAGGCCCGGGCGCAGGTGCGCCCAGCGGTTCCCGCCCGGTCAGGCGATCTTCTTGCCCCGCATGCGGGGCACTGTCATCGGCTCGTGCTGGTAGCAGAACTTGCCATCGTTGTAGATCGAGAGCACGGTCCCGCACCCGGGATAACGGCACACCCGGCCCGCCTTGAAGGCACGCGAAGGGCGGTGGCTCCCCGTGAGGGGCTGGGCCCCCACTGATTGCTCTGACATGCTCGGGACAACGGCGCGTACGAAACGGCTATTCCGCTCACTCCGCGTTTTTTCGGACGGCGTACGAAGAATCCGCGCGAGTCAGTACAACCCGGGGAGGGCCGGGGTGGAAGACCTCAGAAGGCCGTCAGACGACCTGGCCGTCGGCGTTCTTTATCGACTGGATGGCCTGGGCGACGCGCAGCCGAAGGTGGTCGGGGACGTGCTCGCGGCACTTGTGGGCGATCACCACCCGCAGCTCGGCCTCGAAGTCGTAGGCGTCGAGGCACGGCGGACAGTCGTCGAGGTGCCGCTGGATCAGGACCCGGCGCTCCTCGGTCAGCTGGCCATCGATGTAGTGGTACAGCAACTCGACAGCTTCGCTGCACTCTCGCTTCTCATGCATACGTGGAGCCCTCACGCACGTGGGACCAGCCCTCGCTGGCGGCCGAACTCATACAACCGCTTCTGCAGCGCCCTTCTTCCGCGATGGAGCCGACTCATCACCGTTCCGATCGGAATATCCAGGATTTCAGCGATCTCCTTGTAGGAAAAGCCCTCCACGTCCCCCAGCAGCACGGCGAGCCGGAACTGCTCGGGGAGGGACTCGATCGCCTCCTTGACCTCGGACTCGGTGAACTTGTCGAGGACCTGCTCCTCGGCGCTCCGGCCGATTGAGGCGCCCTCCAGGCCCCCAAGCCGCCGGTAGAGGTAGAGGTTCTCCAGGTCTTCGATGTTGCTCTCGTCGGGTCGGCGCTTCTTTGCCCGGTAGGTGTTGATGAACGTGTTGGTGAGGATCCGGTACAGCCAGGCCTTGAGGTTGGTGCCCTCCTGGAAGGTGTGGAAGGCCCGATAGGCCTTGAGGTACGTCTCTTGGACCAGGTCCTCGGCATCACTGGTGTTGCGAGTCATCCGGAGCGCGGCGGTGTAGAGCGACGGCATGTGCTCCATGGCCAGCTCTTCGAAGCGCTCCTGATCCGCCATGGCCGCCAACCTAGTGCCGTTGGGGGGTTCACTCCTCTCTAAGCAGCGCCCGCCGGCCCCCAGGCCGGTGGCGCCGCTCGCGTAAGCTCCCTCCATGGCTGAGTCCTCCGACCTGACAAGCGCGGTCGCCGCCCTGGACGACGG
>JALZEC010000135.1 GCA_030862235.1 Actinomycetota bacterium
GTCGATCGATAAGCCCTCGGCCGCTGCGATCACCTCGACTGACCCTCCTGAATGGGCTGCGACCAGGGCGTCGATCTCGTCGTCGGTGCGGAATGGGTCGTGATGGAAGAGCGCCAGCTTGCCGACACGGGCCGTCTCGGCGAGCCCGATGGCGTACTCCAAGGTTGCATGGCCGAGGAATTTCCGAGTGGCGAACTCGGCCGCCGTGTGCTGGGCGTCGTGTACCAGCAAGTCGACGTCGCGAGCGAGAACCAGAGCGTTCTCGTGGTAGGCGCCTAACCCGTCCGGGCCGCGGCCGGCGGCGATCGGGCTGTGGTCCGACAGGTAGGCGAGCGTCCCCGACCCGTCGGACACCCGGTAGCCGAACGTGCGGCCTCCCCCGTGGGGGATCTCTAAGGCCAGGACGGAGAAGCCCTCGACCTGATGGTGACCCTCCTCGTGCGCGTTGATCCGCCAGCGCCCCTGTAGCTGCGTTGGCGTGACCGGAAAGTGGGGAGGGGAGAAGGCCCGCTCGAGGACCTGTTCGGGGTCTCCCTGGGCGGGCATGATCACCGTGGTCTCGCTGCCCGCCTCGGTGCCAGCGGTGAAGAACGGCAGGCCGTGCGTATGGTCCCAGTGCAGATGGCCGAGCAGAATGGTGCCCCGGAACGGCCGTCCGTCGAGGTGCTTTGTGAGGTTGCGCAGCCCGGTGCCCCCGTCGAGGACCAGGGCCGGGGGTTCGCCGTCGGGGGCGAGCGCCACGCAGGACGTATGTCCGCCGTACCGGATGAAGTCCGCGCCGGGCGCGCACGTCGACCCCCGGACACCGCAGAACAGCGCGCGCATGCCGAAGTCTTCTACAGGAAGGCATGGGCGTGTTGCTCGCTGTGACTGCCCAACAGCCTGCAGAGGGCTCGTCGCCCGAGCACCTACCTCGCGGGCACGCACCCGTGGGTGAGTCAACTACTCCTCGGTGAAATTCTTGCTCGATGGCGTACTATCGGGATCTCTCTTCACCGAGTTACTCAGGAGGCGGGTAGGGGTGTACGACTCGGATCGTCGTCTTTGTTATGACCGTGTAGTTCCGGAGGAGTACGCGCCGGCACGCAACACTCTCGAACGGGCTATCGGTACTCGCACACCGGCGCGCACTCCCACGCTCGACGGGACGGAGGTGATGCGGCCTCGGCTGGCCCTTCCCATCCTGAAGATGTGGGACAACGGCACGACCTTGCGCTGCCGCTTCCTCGACGGCAGCACCAGGCAGAGGAAGCGCGTTCAAGAGAAGGCTCACCAATGGGAGGACTACGCCAACATCACCTTGCGGTTCGTAAGGTCAGGGGACGCGGAGATTCGCATCTCCTTTAAGGCGGACCCAGGCTCGTGGTCGGCGCTCGGGACGGACGCGTTGATCCGCGAGTACTTCCCCCGCTACCAGCCGACGATGAACTACGGGTGGCTCGAGGACGACACCGAGGACGAGGAGTACGAACGGGTGGTCGTGCACGAGTTCGGGCACGCGCTCGGGTGCATTCATGAGCACCAGAGCCCCTCGTCGACGCTGGAATGGAACCTCACCGAGGTCTACCGCGTGTTCAGCGGGCCGCCCAACTACTGGGACAAGGCGACCATCGACCACAACATCGTCGCCCGTTACAGCGAGGAGTCGACCAACTCGAGTGAGTTCGACGCCGACTCGATCATGCTGTACGCCTTTCCCGGCCGGCTCTTCGTCAGCGGCGCGGGCACCAAGAGCAACACGAAGCTCTCCGAGCAGGACAAGCAGTTCATCGGCGAGATGTATCCCAAAGCCAGGACCCAAACCCCCCGGAGTCGTGGGCGAAGTCGTAGTCGAAAGTGACCGGATCAGGGTCGGGGCCCGGTTCTCCCTGACCCTGCAGCGCACGCTGCGCGTTCCGGACGACGGTAACGAATACCCGCTGCCGCCCGGTTTGGGCCGCCTCCCTGTCCTTCGGGTAGCGGACTTCGATTCCCGGCTGCCGACGGACTGGAACGAGACCGGCGCAGTGTTCGTCCCGCTGTATCAACGCGAGGCGCTGTGGCTCCAGTTCGACGGCGCCTGGTGGAAGCCGAACGCAGTTCAGGTCGCGGTCGGACACGTGAACGCCGTCTCCGGCGAGGGCTGGGACGAAGAGCTTCGCGCCGATCCTCAGAACTACGTGGTCTGCCCCGATCAGCCGTGGCTGGACGGGATCAACGCCGGCCCCGGCATGGTCCGCCAGTTCGTGGCCGTGCCCCTAGGCCAAGGTCTCACCGTGGAGGCTCAAGTGACCGGCCAGGAGATGTACGGCGGCATCCAGGTGCGCGTGCTCGAGCCGCGGCCGGGTCGGTTCCCCGACGAGCCGCCGCCCCGCCCACCGCAGGAGATCCGAACGGCCATGCCGCTGGCCATGGGGGCTCCCATGGGGATCGGCGCCGGAGGGCGCATCCGGCAGCGCATCTATCCTGACCCGTACGGGATCGATGCGTGGGACCCGGAGACAGCGACGCCGGTCGTCGTGCACATCCTCAACAGTGAACAGTTCGAGCAGGTCACCGGAGCCCCCGCTCCTCCCACGCCCGTTGATGCGGCCACCTACACCGAGTACGGGCTCCCGTGGTTCGAGCTCTACGACGAGGGCCGCGGGGATGTCGACGCGCCCGAGACGCTCTCCA
The DNA here is from genome assembly GCA_030862235.1 of Actinomycetota bacterium. Classification (GTDB taxonomy): domain Bacteria; phylum Actinomycetota; class Acidimicrobiia; order Acidimicrobiales; family AC-14; genus JALZEC01. Next base: position 2,656 of record JALZEC010000135.1, read on the forward strand.
AGATCAAGGGCGTGCGAGAGGTGGTAGGCGAGGAGGCCGACCAGTCGATCTCGGTCGACCCGAACCAGGTGAAGCGTCTCGGCAAGCACAAAACCTGATCGGCTGGTCAAGGTCTCCCCCGTCGCCACCGCGTCCGCCGCCGGCTCGGCCAGGGGAACAGTGGGGGGGTAGGAGGCGTTATCTAGTCGTGAAGCGTTCTCGGCTGTACGACTGTAAAACGCCTGCTGGAGCAGGCTGGGGCGCCCAATGGCGCGCCGCAGTCAAGTCGTGCCAGCCGCCTGCCGATGCAGTTGGCATGGGCCGCCTTCCCATGGCTTGTCCCCGCCGTAGCCCCCGGCGGCGGGACTGATCGCCGGGCGGAGGTGCCACG
>JALZEC010000147.1 GCA_030862235.1 Actinomycetota bacterium
CCAGCGGGCGGCCGCCGTCCTGGTCGGCGGGGAGGACCAGCTCGACCAGTGGTACCTCGCCCACCCCACCGAGATCTTCACCCGCCCGCCGGAGCCGGCGGTTGTCAACCCCTCCAATCCCTTCGTCCTCCTCCCCCACCTGGCGTGCGCCGCCTACGAGCTGCCCCTCACCCCCGCCGACGAGGCGTACTGGGACGGGGTGGACGTGGAGGATGCCGTCCGCCGGCTCGTGCTCGACGACACCCTTGTAGTGCGGGACGAGCGGGCGGTCTACGCCAGTCGGGGCGCACCGGCCATGAAGGTCCCGCTGCGAACCGGGAGCGCCAACGAGTACCGCATCGTCCACGCCGACGACGGACGCCTCATCGGGACGGTAGACGAGGCGCGCGCCTTCTCGACCATCCACCCAGGAGCCGTCTACCTGCACCAGGGCCAGCACTACCGGGTCGAGCGCCTCGATCTCGACGACCGCGCCGCCCACGCCGCGCCGGTCGACGCCACGGAGACCACACACGCCCGCACGGACACGTCGGTGCGCCTGCTGGAAGTCGACGACCAGATGCCCATCGGGTCGGTGCAGCTGTGCGTGGGAGCGGTCGAGGTGACCGAACAGGTGGTGGCCTACCAGCGACGCCGCTTGTTCAGCCGAGAGGTCCTGGGGACGGTTCCCCTCGACCTGCCTCCGAGCCGCCTGATCACCCGCGCCTTCTGGTACGTGGTGGCCCAGCCGGTCCTGGACCGGGCGGCGGTAACACCAGGGCGCGTGCCGGGAACGGTGCATGCCGCCGAGCACGCCGGAATCGGCATTCTCCCCCTGTTCACGATCTGTGACCGGTGGGACGTGGGCGGCGTCTCCACCGACGTCCACCCCCAGACCGGGCAGGCGACGATCGTGATCTACGACGGCTATCCGGGAGGCGCGGGAATCGCCGAGCTGGGGTTCGGCGCTGGCCGCCGGCACGTGGAAGCCACTCTGGACGTCATCTCCCGCTGTCCCTGCGCCGCCGGGTGCCCGTCCTGCGTCCAGTCCCCCAAGTGCGGCAACTGGAACGAACCGCTGGACAAGTCAGGCGCGCTGGCGCTGCTCCGGACGATCCTCTCAGGTTGAACGATCCCGGTCGTCCCGCCCACGGGTCAGGACCTCGAGGGTGACGAGGACGGCCAGGACGATGTTCAGCCGGGACGGGAGCCCGGACCGGTGCCAGCCCCGACCGGCTCGCGGACGGCCTCGAAGTCCTCACCTTCGAGTTCGGGCTCAGCCGGTTCCAGATCTGCGAAGCCAGCCCCATCGGCGCCGAGAGGGGGCACGGCGAGGCGGCGGCTCAGCCAGCGCAGGTGCAGGGCGGCCACGCACATCACCGACCCGGCTGCCACCGGGACGAGCAGGGCTCGGCGGTTGGCCTCGCCGTCGTCCTGGTCGGCGACGGGGGCCGAGGGTTGGCCGGGTGCGGTGGCAGCCGGCCGGGCGCTCTGGGTCGGCGGTGGGAGGCCGCCGGCGCTCCCGAAGGGGAGGTTCTGGCTGAACCCGGTGTCGGGGAGCTGGATGGAGGACGTGGACGGCAGCGACGGCGGGGGAAGGCGGATGTCAGCAGCCGCCGAGTTGAAGAACCGGCCGAGGTCGAGAGAGGTGGCGCCGGGATCGTTCCCGGCTCCCGAGGTTTCCGGCGGGTTGGAGCCCGGCGGGAGGCTGATCCCGGTCGTCGTCGAGCTGGCGGGTCGCACGTCGATCGTCGCCAGGTTGGACTCGGCGAGCAGCCACTGCGAGCTGTCGCCGGGAACGGCACCTGAGCGAACGGCGGCCACCTTGTACTGGAAGGTCCCGCCACCCACGGTCTGGTCGTCGATGTAGGACGTGCTGGCGCCGGTGACCGAGTTCAGCGGCTTCAGGGTCGCCCCTGGGGCGGCCCGGTAGATCAGGTAACCGATCAAGTCGGGGTAGGCGGGCACCGCGCCCCAGGTCAGCTTGACCTTGTTGTCGGCCAGCCGCTCCGCCCTGAGGTTGGCCGGGGCCGCCGGGCGGACCGCAACCGTGAAGGAGCGCTCGGCCGACGCGTCGTCAACCGGGATGCCGTTCACCAGGAGGTGCCCGGACGCGACCACCCGCACGCGGTAGGGCCCGTTGTAGGAAAGCGTCGGGGTCGTGTACGAGAACGGGATGCTCGACTCCGATCCGCACGACACGCAGGCGATGGCGTCCGCGAGGACGAAGTCGTCGTAGAGGCGGGTGACCGTCACCCGCACCCGATCCACGTTCGTGAGCAGCGCGGTGTTGACCCGGCCCTCGACCGTCACGGTGCTGCGCTCGTAGCGCCTGCCCTCAACCGGGGAGTCGAGGGTCAGGGTGAGGTTTTCCGCCGACGCCGGGCTGGCCAGCAGCCAGCCCAAGGACAGGAATGCCACCAGCAGACCGGCCGCCCCCTTGCCCGCCGCGCTCCTGCCGGCCGCCCCCCTGCCGGCCGCGCTCAGGAAGCTCACGAGGCGGCCAGGTTCTTCACCCAGGTGCCCCGGACGATGAGGCGCTCAGCGGCCGACCCCCTGGGGTGGCACGTCGTGAGGGTGATGGAACGGTCAGGGGTGGCGTCGAGGACGGTGATGTCGGTCGGTGGCACCACGAACGGGGGTT
>JALZEC010000169.1 GCA_030862235.1 Actinomycetota bacterium
GCGGTGCAGGTGACGGACAACCTGGATCCGAACCGGGCCCACTCGACGCCCCAGATCGCGGTCAATCCCAAGAGCGGGGAGCTCGTCATCGGGTCGGCCGAGGTCCGGAGCAAGAGGACGTGCGACATCCACATATCCGTCGACCAGGGCCGGAGCTGGTTCCCGGGTGGAGACCCGATGGTGAAGCCGTTCACCGACTGCTCCCAGCAGGCGACCAACGGGCCGTACATCACGTTTCAGTTCACGCCCGACGGCGTGCTGTGGGCCGCCTTCTTCGGGAGCGACCCGAAGTACGTGAGCCAGGTCAACCGCAGCGAGACGCCGCGCCACATCTTCGTGGCCCGGTCCGAGAACTCTGGTCGCACGTGGCGCACGACCCGGGCCTACGAGGGGAAGGAAGGGGATCCGGGGATCGGCAACAGCCGCCGCGCTCAGATCGCGGTCGACCCCCGAGACGGGAGGACGGTCGTCGTTGGCTGGCAGAAGGGCGCGATCACCGGCAACCCACGCCGGGGGATGATCTCGGTGTCGCGCGACGGCGGGCAGACGTTCGGAGAGCCCATCGAGCTGAGCGACGGACGGGGCGGTGGCCAGCCTCGACCGGTGGTCGACAGCGAGGGCGTCGTGCACGTGATCTTCGCCGCCGATGGTTTCCGGCCGCCGGGGGCGACGGGCGACCCCGACGTGCGGCCCCTCATCTATCGCCGGTCGACCGACGGGGGAAGGACGTGGGCGCCCATCAAGGAGATCGATCCCGGCAACGCCGGGTTCAGCTTCGGACGAAAGCAGATGCTGGCCGTCGACCTGGAGAGCGGCGCGCTCTACGCCACGTGGTACGGGAACCGGAACCCACGGGCACGACGGCCACCAGCCGGAGAGCCGTCGACGAACGAGTTCGACGACCGCGACATCTTCGTGCGGGTATCGGGCGATGGTGGTGACACGTGGAGCGAGGCACGCATCGTCAACGACGACGCCGCCCAGCCCAACATCCAGCACTACGACTCGGGCGTCGGGGTGGCGCCCAACGGCCGGCTCGACGTGGGCTGGTACGACTTCCGTCACAGTCCCGTCCCCGAGCGCGAGGAGGCCGGGGGCAACGGCGGCGGGATGCACGACGCCTACTTCTCGTACTCGACGGACGGCGGAAGGACGTTCGCCAGGAACGTCCGAGTGACGGACCGCATCATCGACCGCAACATCGGCGTGTGGTCGAACAACGTGCACAGCCACACCAACATCGCCGTGGCTTCGACCGACGAAGCGGCGTACCTCGCGTGGCAGGACACGCGCAACGGCAACAAGGATCTCCAGGCGGAGGACATCTACTTCGCCGCCGTGCGGTTCCCGGTCGAAGACGAGGATGAGGACGACGTCCCGGGGTGGGCGCTGGTCGTCGCCTCGGCCGCCCTTGGGATGGGCATCACCGTCGCCTTGGCCCTGCTCGTCTCGAGAAGGAGCCGGGGTGCGGTGCGCCCGGCGACCTGAGGCGGGTACGGCTCTCGCGCTCCTCCGTGCCTGGCGGAGGATCCCCGCCTCCTGCCTCCTGATCGTCATTCTCCTCGCCGCCGCCTGCGGGGGCCCGGAGAATGGCAGCGGCGAGTCGGGGTCCGTCCCGACGCGAGCGGACGACGAAATCGTCGTTGCCGCGGGTGAGGACATCTGGCCTCTGACTGGCCGAGGCCCGAGCTCCAAGCATTTCGCCGCTGGCGACTTGAACGCCGGTGTCTTCGAGCCGCTCGTGTCGCTCGGACGCGATTTCACCGCCCAACCTGGTCTGGCCGAGCGTTGGGAACTGGTCGAGCCAACGCGCTGGCGGTTCCATCTCCGCCAGGGCGTCCGGTTCCACGACGGCCGCCCCTTCACCGCCGATGACGTGGTGTGGTCGTGGACGGGCCGTGAGTTCCTCCCCACCGCCGTCAGCAACACGCTCTCCACGGTCACCAAGGTCGACGACCACACGGTCGACTTCGTCGTGTCGACGCCCAACCTGCGGCTGCCGGAACAGCTCGTCCACCCCGAAGGTCCCATCGTGCCCCGTGGCGGGCACAACGACTCGGCGCCGCCGATCGGAACCGGCCCTTTCCGGGTCGTCGACTACCGGCCTCGACAGCGGGCCGTGCTCGAGAGGTTCGACGGCTACTGGGGCGAGAAGCCGCGCGTCCGACGGCTGACCTTCCTGTTCCTGCCCGAGCCAGAGGAGCGGATCGAGGCGCTCGAGGACGGAACCGTCGACCTCGTCACCAACGTCCCCGCCGACCTGGCCGCCCGGATCGAGGCACACCCGTCGTTCCGGCTCATCCGAGCGCCACTCGGCGCCACACAGTCGCTCTCGTTCAACGCCAATGCCCTCCCGGAACTGGCCGTCCGTCAAGCGGTGGCGCTGGCCCTCGACCGCGCTGCCTATGTGTCGCTCGTCTTGAGCGGGAACGGCGAGCCGGGGCGCTGGATGAGCCCATCCGGCGCGCTCGGTGCTCCCGCGTCTCTGGTGGACCCCGTTGCGTTCGACCCGGCCCGGGCGCGGCGCCTGCTCGACGATGCCGGCTGGAGGCCTGCCGCCGATGGGGTTCGCGTGAAGGACGGCCGCCGTCTGACCCTGGTCCTCATCGGCGGACCGGCGGTTCGGGAAGCGGGGCTGCGCTTCGTCCAGGAGCAGCTGAAAGCGATCGGCGTCGAGGTAGCCGTGAAGCGGGCCTCCGACACGGTCACATTCCAGGAGTACCGGCAGGCGCCGTACGACGCCGACCTGGGCATGTCCAACCAGAACGATGCCAATCCCGCCTTCTTGGCCGCCGGGAGGTCGAACGAGGAGCAGGTGGCGGCGGCGCTGGCCGCCGAGTCACGCGAGGCGACGCAGCTGATCGCGGCGCAGATGATGCGCACGATCATCAACGAGGAATTCAAGGTCGTGCCTCTCGCCCACGTCGGCCGCATCTACGCCATGCGTCACGGCGTCGACCTGCCGAACCCGCATCCCTCGGCTATCAGCCAGTCCTGGGTCGGCCTGACGACGAGGCCCTGAGCCCGACGTTCGTGGGACAGGGGCGAGACGTACGCTGGACGGACCTGTGGGATACCGGCTGGCTGCCGTTTTCGTCGTGGTTGCCCACATGGCCTACGTCGCCTTCGTCGTGGTCGGCGGGTTCCTTGCCTGGCGCTGGCGACGCCTCCTCCCCTGGCACGTTGCCTCGGTTGTGACCAGCGCGGTACTGGCCGTCGCCGGCCTGGACTGCCCCCTGACCGACGCCGAAAAGTGGCTCAGCCGCCGCTTGGGAGGGGAGCCGTATGCCGGCGGCTTCATCGAGCACTACTTCGTCGAACCCGTCTACCCCGCGGGCATGACGCCCGGGATGCGGGTCGGGCTCCGGGTGTTCACCGTCGCTGTCGTCGTCACCGCCTACGCCGGGGTGCTGGTGGCACTGCGCAATCGGCGGCGAGAGGCAGTCGACCAGGGGTAATCGGTTCTTCGTGTTGCCACCACTTCAAGAGAGGCCGGGTAGCACCCTTTCGCACGTGGGGGCGGAGGGGCTGAATAGGGATGCGCGCTCGATGAACGAGGGTTACGTGGCAGATCGGCAGCAGGAACCGGCGGACGACGACCGCGACTGGGAGATACGTCTCACCAGCGGGCTCCGGTTCAAGGACGCGGCGGTGCTGGTCGTGCTGATCTTCGTGGTCGTGCTGCTGGTCGCCGCCGTCAGCGTCGTGCTGGTGCGGATCGTCTGATGCAGAACTCGAAGCGTCGGGTGTTACCACCACTCATCAAAGACACCCGCTAGCACCCTTTTCCGACCGAACGGGTCTGGAATAGCCTGACCACGTTGCGGCGGCAACCGAAGACGTTGTCGGAGGGCGTCGGG
>JALZEC010000170.1 GCA_030862235.1 Actinomycetota bacterium
ACCTCGTCCGTGGCGAGATCGTGACCCTCGTAGACGTTTTCGGTGAAGACGGAAGCCTTCCACTCCGTTCGCATGTCGAGGAGGTTCACGAAGAAGTCGTTCGTCAGCGTCCCCGGCCCGTCGGTGAAGACGCCGTGAGCGGACTGCGCGAAGTTGGCGCCCAGCGCACGCATGCCGCCGATCAGAACCGTCATCTCGGGAGCGGTCAGCGTCAGGAAGTTGGCTCGCTCCACCAGAAGGGTTTCCGGCGACAACTTCTCTCCGGGTCGGAGGTAGTTGCGAAACCCGTCGGCGGTCGGTTCGAGCACGGAGAACGACTCCACGTCGGTCTGCTCCTGTGAGGCGTCCGTGCGCCCCGGCGCGAACGGGATCATGATGTCGTGCCCGGCGTCCCTCGCCGCCTGCTCGACGGCCGCAGACCCGCCCAGGACGATCAGGTCAGCGAGCGAAACCTTCTTCCCGCCGGACTGTGAGCTGTTGAAGTCCTGCTGGATCTGTTCCAGGGTCTGCAGCACCTTGGCGAGCTCGGCCGGCTCGTTGACCTCCCAGTCCCTCTGTGGCGCAAGACGGATCCGCGCCCCGTTCGGCCCGCCCCGCTTGTCGGTACCGCGGAAGGAGGCCGCTGACGCCCAGGCGGTGGAGACAAGCTGGGAGACGGACAGTCCCGACGAGAGGATCCTGGCCTTGAGGGTGGCGACGTCCCCCGCTCCGATCAGCTCATGGTCGACCGGGGGGACGGGGTCCTGCCACAGCTGCGGCTCCGGAACCCACGGGCCGAGGTAGCGGGAGACCGGGCCCATGTCTCGGTGCAGCAGCTTGTACCACGCCTTGGCGAACGCGTCTGCGAGCTGATCCGGGTTCTCGTAGAAGCGCCTCGCGATCGGGCCGTAGATCGGATCGACCTTCAGCGCAAGGTCGGTGGTCAGCATCATCGGGGCGTGCCGCTTCGACGGATCATGAGCATCCGGCACGGTGCCCTGAGCCTCGGGATTCGTGGGAGTCCACTGCTTTGCACCGGCGGGGCTCGTCGTCAGCTCCCACTCGTACCTGAACAGGTTGTCCAGGTACCCGTTGTCCCACTTGGTCGGCTCGTTGGTCCATGCGCCCTCGAGCCCGCTGGTCAGGGTGTCGGGACCCTTGCCGGTGCCGTAGGTGTTCTTCCACCCCAGGCCCTGCGCCTCGACCGAGCACGCTTCGGGTTCCGGGCCGACGTACTCCGGGCTGACGGCACCGTGGCACTTGCCGAACGTGTGACCGCCGACGATGAGCGCCACCGTCTCCTCGTCGTTCATCGCCATACGGCCGAAGGTGTCTCGGATGTCCTTGGCGGCAGCAACCGGGTCCGGGTTGCCGTTGGGCCCCTCCGGGTTCACGTAGATGAGCCCCATCTGCACGGCGCCGAAAGGAGCGGCAAGCTCCCGGTCGCCGCTGTAGCGCTCATCTCCGAGCCACGTGTCCTCCGGCCCCCAGAAGATCTCCTCCGGTTCCCAGAGGTCCTCTCGCCCGAAGCCGAAGCCGAAGGTCTTGAACCCCATCGACTCCATGGCAACGTTGCCGGCGAACACCAGGAGATCCGCCCAGGAGAGCTTCCGGCCGTACTTCTGCTTGATCGGCCAGAGCAACCGGCGCGCCTTGTCGAGGTTGGCGTTGTCGGGCCAGCTGCTGAGGGGGGCGAAGCGCTGCGCGCCGCTGCCGCCACCACCCCGGCCATCGTGAATCCGGTACGTGCCGGCGGCGTGCCACGTCATCCGGATGAGGAGCGGCCCGTAGTGGCCGTAGTCGGCCGGCCACCAGTCCTGCGACGTCGTCATCACCTCGATGAGGTCTCGCTTCAGGGCATCGAGGTCGAGGCTCTTGAACTCCTCTTTGTAGTTGAAGTCCTCGCCCATCGGGTTGGCCAGGGGTGAGGGCTGGTGGAGAACCGAGAGGTCCGGCTGATTCGGCCACCAGTCCCGGTTGGTCCTGGGCCGAGTCGCCTTGGGAGTGGGGGACGGGATTGCTGGGTTCTCGCTTTCGCTGACGCTCTCCGTCACGTCCTTCCTGTCAGTCACGTCGGTCCTTCTCCTCTCTCGCGCTTCTTCTGATAGCTAGCTGCTCTTGAAAATTGGTTGCCTTCAGTCGCCGCGACAGTCGGGGCATCGGCCCCAGTAGACGACCTCGGCTTCGTCGATCTCGTAGCCCGCGTCGTCGGCGGCGGTCAGGCACGGCGTGTCGCCAACGGCACAGTCGACGTCGACCATCCGGCCGCAGGACCGGCAGATGAGGTGATGGTGGTTGTCGCCCACGCGGTTCTCGTAGCGGGCCGGCGAACCGGCGGGCTGGATGCGCCGGAGGAGGCCCCTATCGGTGAGGGCCCCGAGAGCGTCGTACACCGCTTGACGTGAGATGGCACCGATCTCAGCCCGTACGACGGTGTAGATGTCGTCCGCTGTGCTGTGCGGTCGGTCGGATACCGCCCCCAGAACAGCCAGACGCTGGGCCGTAACCTGCATACCGTGCCGGCGGAGCAGCGCGTGACTGTCAAGGGGTGTCTCCCTGGACATGCCCCGAGCCTAACCCCATCCTGGAGTAAGTCAAGATCCAGCCAAATTCCAGTTCCCGATTGGGTCTCACCCCGGTAGGGATGAGCGCATCAGCGCCGGGGAACAGCACCACCGGGGAGGAGGCCTTCAGCCGGTCACCGCTTCTTCTTCACGAAGCCGCTGAGTGATTGATCACGGATTCACGGATCCGCCCCGAGGAGTGTGCGGTCGGCGATCGTCCGGATGTGGCGCGTGACCTCCTCGTGCTTCTCGACAGGCGACATGTGACCGGCCGACAGGATATGGAAGAGTCGACTGCCGGGCACGCTCGCGGCGATCAGCTGAGACTGCGCCGGCGGCGTAAGCACGTCGTCGTCGCCAACCAGCACGACCGTGGGCACCGTCAGGCTCGGGAGGCACTCGGTGAGGTCCAGTCGAGCCAGCGTCGTCCCACAGGCGGCGCGAACCACGGGTGAGCAGTCGACGACCATCTGGGTGCAGAACCAGACGTGCGCCGGGCGAGCCTTGTTGCTCAGCGCCACGTAGCGCACGAGCCGGGTAACGATCGGATCGGGCGGAGCTGGCAGCGGCAACGGAATGCTGAGGAGGAGCCGGCCGGTTGCCGTGCGAATGGCCGAGAGGCCGGAGATGCGTGGGCCGAGCCGTGATCTGACGATGAGCTCACTCATGCCCGTATCGACCAGGACCACCCCGGCCAGGCGGTGCGGCACCTCACCAGGGTGAGCGGCGGCCCACGCCACGATGCTCATGCCACCCATCGAGTGCCCGACGACCACGACTTGCTCGCCAGGCGGCACACAGGCGCGGACGACCGCGTCGAGGTCGGCGGCCAGCACGTCCGTGGAGTAGTCACCGGTGCGGGAGCGGTCGCTTCTTCCGTGCCCGCGGAGGTCATAGGCGACGATGCGGAAGGCGTGAACCAAATCCTTCAGTTGGTAGTGCCAGAAGCGCAGCGAGCAACACCAGCCGTGAACCAGGATGATGGTCGGGGCGTCGTTCGGACCGAAGACCTCGGCATGGAGGCGGGTACCGTCGATCGAGGTGACATCGACCGGCGTAGAGTGAATCTCTCTTTGCAGCTCCGACCACTCCGGGTCCTCGGACACTGCTCGTTCGCTCCGGCGACGCTCCCACCGGTAGGCGGCAGTCACTCCGGCGAAAGCAGCAAGGAACCGGAACCACCTCGCCGTCATCTTCGGATCGTATGTGCAGCGAGGGCGGCGGGCCGGGTCAAAAGAAGTCCTCGGCCCGAACCTGGCCTCTGATCCGATGCTCACCGCTGGGCGGGAGCAAGGGACAGAGCACCTTCGAGGTGGGAGGCTCTTGATGTGCTGCTCATTGATGCCGCGAACGTCGTCGGTGCGCGCCCAACCGGTTGGTGGCGCGATCGCGCCAAGGCGGCTGCCCAGCTGGTCGAGCGTGTTCGCGCCACGACCGCAGCCTCCGGGCTGAGCCCGCCAATCGTCGTGGTGCTCGAGGGCGTGGCGCGCCAGGGCGTCAAGGAGGGGGTCGAAGCCGGGGTCGAGGTTGTGCACGCCCCTGGGCACGGCGACGACACGCTCCTCGCCCTCGCTGCAGCCGCGACCGAGCCGGTCGTTCTCGTCTCAGCAGACAGAGAACTCGGCGACCGCTGTCGCGCAGTGGGCTCAGAGGTCGTCGGCCCGAACTGGCTTCTCAGCCGGCTTCAGGACAGCGGTGGAACTCGCTCCTAGCCTTGAGGCGCAGCTTGTTCGGCGATCGGTCTGATCCCGCGCGTCGACTTCGGTGAGCGCCGGCCCTCATCGCCTGCGGCGTCCGTCGAGATACTGCAGCAGGTCGTGTGCCGCAAGTTCGATCTCCTTGTGCTCCCACTCGGCGGCGCGGTAATGGCAAGCGATGAGCCCCATTCGGTGGAGACGCCGGAAGTCGCCGAACACAAACGCGTAGCGGGCCTTGGTGTGGTCCTTGGCGCCGTCGGTCAGAGCGAGGTGCCATTCGGCATACTCGTCCCAGGTGTGTGATCGGAGGAATGCGTTCTCATCCTCGGCGGTCGGCTGTACGTCGCTCCACCGGCTCCGCACCACGTACTGGCGAGCGTCGATCAGCGCCTTGGCTTTGGCGACCCCGGCGTCATTCACCCTGTAGGAGGCCACTCCGTCCCTCCGAGAACCGGCTCCTGTCGATGCTCATTCTTGTCATCAGATCGTGGGTCTTCCCAGCAACCGCCCAACAGCTACTCGTCGGTACCGCTGGAGCCACTCACCGCCCGGGCCAGGTCGCCAAGCCGGTCCACGGTGACCGTGGCGGCGGGATGACGGATCCAGCCGAAGGGGTCGATGGCGGCCACGGGCTCGGCGAAGCGCAGGCAGAGTCCGGCCTCCGGATTGGTGGCAAACGTGATGCCTCGATCGGCGAGGGACAGGTGAGCAGGTCCCACCGTCTTCGGAACCGTGAACGGCCCGGTACGCGTGCAGCTTGTGATGTTCGACACCGGAGTCCGAAGCCTCCACGGCCCGAAACGCACCGTCAACTGGCCATGAGCTACCTCGACCGATGCGGTGCGCCCCGTGATGCCGAACGGCAAGCCGAGCGCGCGGTAGAGAGGGTGGAAGCGGAAGCTGAAGCGTGCCACGACCGTCCCCATACCCGCCGTGCAGATGGCGGATACCCGTTCGCTGCTACTTGGCGTTAGGCCGGTCACCGACGGGCCACACTTCCGCCCCTGTTGACGGGAACGGAGAAGCGGACTTTCGGGCTACGGGACTCGTCGAGAGTCCGCGTCGTGAGCAGCGAGCCGCAGTAGGGGCTAGGTTCGGCGGGACCATGTGGGTGGCGGCGTAGGGGGTACTACGGATGACCAGGCGGTTGGCAGTACTGATGAGTATCGCCGTGCTCCTTTTGGTGGGCTGTGGCGATGGAGACACCGAGCAGGGGCAGAAGGACAAGGTGTGCGAGGAGGTGGCCGAGCTCGACGCTTCGGTCGCCCAGCTGGCGGCGCTGGAGCCGACGGCGGCGAACGTCCCTCGGGTGCGAGAGCTTCGAAGCCTCATGGAGAGCCAGTACGGGGACGTCCAAGACGCGGCCGAGGACGCCTCCGGGATCACGATCGAACCGGTGACGCAGGCTTACAACACCGTGTTGCGAAGCATCCAAGGGGTCAACGATCAGGCCACGCTGGCGCAAGCGGAGTCTGGAATCGACGATGCGGCGGGGCAGCTCAGCAATGCCCGCCTCGAGCTCCACACCAACGCCCGCTGCGCCTGAGAATCCTTCCATCGCACCATCGCGCCGCCTAGGCGAAGCGGGCTACAGCCGGGCGGGAGGTAGCCCTCGGCCGACGCTCAAAATTGCGTCGAAGAACAAGCGGGGCCGCCCCCACAACGAGTTCAGGAAGATGGTGCTGACGCTCAGAGCCATCGCCACCATCGCCCACACCGGGTACACGAGGCCCGTCGTGGCCAGCGGGATGCCGATCCCGTTGAAGAGGAAGGCCAGCGTGACGTTCTGCTTCGTCTTGCGGTAGCTGTGCCGGCTGATCTCCCGAGCGCGCACGATCGAGGTCAAGCGGTTCCCGACGATGACGGTGTCGGCAGATTCGATGGCGATGTCCGTCCCCGCCCCCATGGCCACCCCCACGTCCGCCTGCATGAGTGACGGCGCGTCGTTGATACCGTCACCGACCATCGCCACACGGCTCGTGCGCTGCAGCTGTCGGATCAAGTCGGCCTTCTCGTTCGGGAGCATGCCGGCGTAGAGCTCATCGATGCCGAGCTCGGCCGCGACTCGACGGGCGGCCCGTTCGTTGTCACCAGTGACCAGCACGGGTCGCATGCCCGCCCTCGTCATCGACGCCACGGCCTCGACAGCGTCCGGCCGGAGACGGTCGTCGAAGGCAATCGCACCGAGCAGGGTGCGTCCACGGCTGGCTGCGATCACCGTCCGGCCCGCCATCTCGAGCTCGGCAATGCGAGCTTCAAGCGGGGAGAGGTCGACGCCGCCGCTTTCCAGGAAACTTGGCCGCCCCACCCGCATTCGTTCGCCGCCGATGCGGGCCACGACACCGCGACCGGCGACCGAATCGAAGTCCTCCACAGCGGGGATGTCGAGGCCTCGCTCGACGGCGGCCGCGAGCACGGCCTGGGCCAAAGGGTGCTCTGATGAGGACTCCGCCGCAGCGACGAGTGCCAGGAGCTCGTCCTGGCTTCCTACGGCCTCGATCTCGCGGGTTGTTGGGCGCCCCTGGGTCAGCGTCCCCGTCTTGTCGAGAACCACAGTGCGGACCTGCCGGAACGCCTGGAAGGCCTCGCCCGTGCGCATGATGATGCCCTCGTCCGCTGCCTCGCCGGCTCCCCGCACGATGGAGAGCGGGGCGGCGATGCCGACGGCGCACGGATAGCCCATGACCAGCACGCTCAGGGCGGCGAAGCTGGCGCGCTCGATGTCGGCCTCGCCCGCGAAGAGCCACGAGCCGACGGTCCAGGCGAAGAACGATCCGGCCGACAGCAGCAGGACCGTCGGCGCGTAGATACGCAGGATGCGGTCGACGAGGTGGAGGATTCCCGGCTTGAGCGCCCGGGCGTCCTCTACGTGGCGCACGATCTGGGCCAGGAAGCTCTCCTCGCCGACGGCTGTGACCCGCACCAGCAGCGTCCCGCTCCCGTTGATCGAACCGCCCATGACCCGGTCGCCTGTCGCTCGCTCGACGGGCACGGGCTCGCCGGTGACCAAGGACTGATCGACCGCCGAGTGGCCGTCCACGACCTCGCCGTCCACAGGGACGCGCTCGCCCGGGCGGATCCGGACCAGGTCCCCCACCACGACTGAGGCGATGGGCAACTCCCGCTCGACCCCCTCCCGTACGACCCGTGCGACGTCAGGCTGCAGGTCCAGGAGACGCTTTATCGCCTGAGAGCTGCGGGTCTTGACCAGCAGCGAGAGCCACTCGGAGAACAGGTGGTAGGTGGCGACGAGCACCGACACCCCGAAGAAGGGCCCCGTCGGATAGCTCTCGGGCCGGAAGACAAGGCCGATCACCCCGCCGACCAGGCCGGCGAAGGCGGCCGCCTCGAGCATCACGTGCTGGTTGAGGATGCCCCGGCGGATCGACTGCACCGACATGACGAGGATGTGGCGAGCCAGGCCGAACACCATCACCAGGGCGAAGGCGGCGACGATCCAGGGCACGGCCGGTTCGATCGCCCCGCTGATCTCCAGTGCCAGCGTCCCCGCCGAAATCACTGCGAGTCCGACGGTGCCCCCGAGAGCGGTGGCCAGGCCGCGGGGCCGCAGCAGCAGGTAGGCGACGGCCAGGAAGCTCAACGCCACCGCGGCGCAGATCAACCACAGGCCGGCCACGGACATCAGGACCGAGATGGTCTCGAGGCTGCAGGCGACGCCCCACAAGAGCCGCCGGCCCTCACGGACGAGCTCAGCCTCCTCCTCCTCGTAGGGGCGGACCTTGGCCGGATCCCGGGCCGTGTAGCCGATGTCACGAAGGGTGTTGACGAGGTCTTGCGGACGAACCTGTGTGGGGTCGTACTCGACCAGGGCCTGCTCGTGGGTCAGGCTGACAGCCACCTTGGCGACCCCCGGCCGGCGGCCCAGAGCCTTTTCCAGAGTTCCCGTGCACAGGGAGCAGTGCAGGCCGCCGATGCGGGCGCGGAAACGGGCGAGGCCGTCGGGGCCGATCGTCTCGTCGAGCCAGCCGGGGGTGGTGGCATGGCCGTCGGGAGCCGGTACTGCGGAGCTCACGGTGTTGATTGAACAGCTTCCCGTCGCTGGAACGTCAAGCTTCCCTCGCCCAATCCCTGCACCTTGGCCTTCTAGCGGACTGGAACGTCTAGCATCCCGCACGTCCGTAGAAGCGAGGTTGCCGTGATCACCAGGACGTTCAAGGTCGCAGAGATCCATTGCGCGAACTGTGAGAAGACGATCCGCACGGCCCTGTCTCGCCTCGCCGGGGTGAGCCTGGTAGTGCCCTCGTCGAATACCAACGACGTCAAGGTGAGCTTCGACGACACCAAAGTGACCGAGGCCGAGCTGCGGGCCCGGCTCGAGGAGGTCGGGTTTGCGCCGGTGTCCTGAGCTTGCTTGTCCAGCCGAGAGGGGAGCAAGCGATGCGTATCGGTGAGCTGGCCGACCTGGTGGGGCTGAACCCCAGAACGATTCGCTACTACGAGAGCATCGGCCTCCTGCCGTCACCCCAACGGCAGCCTTCGGGTTACCGGGACTACGCGACCCACGACGCCGAGCGCCTCCGGTTCGTCAGGACCGCTCAGCGGCTGAGCCTGTCCTTGTCGGAGATCGCCGAGATCCTGCGTTTTCGCGAGCGCGACGAGCGCCCGTGCGAATACGTCCTGGACGTGCTCGACCGCCAGGTGGCCGACCTCGACCGGCGGATGGTGGAGATGGCCGAGCTGCGCCGGGAGCTCATCTCGCTCAAGGCGAAGGCCGACGAGCTCCCTCGGGACGAAGCGTGCTACTGCCCCGTGATCGAGCACAGCCAGCGAGCCGGGGAGCCCGTGACGGTTGGGACTGAAGCGCCGAGAGCTACGCGTCCCTCTCCGCCGGACGGCCCGCCCGGCCGCCTGCTCCCGCGCCAGCGGTCCTCGCCGGACTAGAACGAACTTCGACAACGGCGGCAGGAGGAGGGGTTTCCAGGTGGCGCAACCCGGACGGTTTCAGCGCTTCCCACTGCTGGCTCGGCTTCCCCGGCTGAGGCGGTACCCGCCGGAGGACGACGAGTGGCCCGGCGATCCGGTTGTCGTTCGTCCTGAGCAGCTGAGCGAGTACCCGGGCCTGGCCGACGACCTCCGGATCTGGGTCGAGCAGCTCGAGCCCCGGTTCCGGCGCCTTGACCATCGAGCCAAGATCTTGCAGAACCAGTTCTGGCGTCAGAACGTGGCCCTGATCCTGGGCGGGCTCGTGGCGACGGTGTTGGGGGCCGTCCAGGCCGCTCGGGGCGGTGGGCTCGAGTTGCTCGCCGCCGTCCAAGCCGTGCTCACCGGCGTCCTGGCCGGTGTGACCGTGTTGGTCCGGTCCCGGCGGGCCCAGGAGGGGTACCTGAACGCCCGCCTGAAGGCGGAGCGGATGAAGAGCGAGTTCTACCTGTTCCTCGCCCGGGCGGGCGTCTACGCCGGCGACGCCCGGATGGCGAGGTTGCGGGAACAGGTCGAGGACATCGAGGCGGCGGAGGGAGTGTCGTGAACGGGCGCGATCAGGAACTCCTCGACTTCTACCAGCGGCACCGCATCGAGGACCAGTTGACGTTCTATCGGAGCCGCACAGAGCTGTTCGATCGCGCCGGCGGCCAGGCGCTGGCGATCTCGGCAACGCTCTTGGGCTTCTCGTCGGCCGTCAGCGCGCTCGCCGGCGTCGACGGTGGTTGGGCGAGGTGGTGGGCGACCCTCGCCACGATCCTTCCTGCTGTTTCCACCGCCCTTGCCGCCTTCACCGCCGTTTACGCCTTCGAGCAGCAGTCCAAGATCTACGGGGACGCGATTCGTGCCGTGCACGCCGCCTCCCGGCAGAACCGGGAGGGAGAGCCAAGCGGTCATCTGCTCGCCGACGAGAGCGTCGCCAGCCTCGTCCAGCGGGTGGAGGCGGCGCTGCGCCAAGAGCAGGCCCAGTGGGGACAGCTCACGACTCAGATCCAGATCGTCGACCACACCAAAGAGTAGGAACGGGCGAGCTGGAGCCGATCCCATGGGTCACGAGGAGGTGATCGGCGACATCGTGCCCAAGCCGATCTCCGAGGCCCCGTCATGAGCGAAGTCCGCCGAGGTCAGGGGAGTGCGGATGCGACGTCACTTCGGTGCGACGATTGTGCTGGCGATGGTCGTGTCCGCCGGCGGTCTGTGGTGGGCCGAGCGGACTCTGGGGCGAGAGGGCCTCGCCATCGCCGTGATCCTGCTCGCGCTGGTGCTCATGCCGCCCATGGCCTCGCACGCTGCCCGCCAGCAGGGCGCGAGCGCGTCCGTGTGGACGATGCTGACGGCCTGGGGAGCCACCAGCTCGTTCGTCTGGATCGGTGCCGCCGTCGAGGCGCGCTGGTACGTCAAGGTGATCCTGCTGGGTGTGGTATCGGGAACACTGATGTCGATCGCCAACCGCGCCTTTCGCAACGACGTTCGTCGTGCCCAGCGCGAGCTCGACCTCCGGGCGTCGGAGCTGGTGGGACGGGTGAAGGACGGCCGTCCGGTCGAGCCCTTCGTCCTCTACCTCCGACCCTTTGTCACGACTGAGCGACTCGTCGCCCAGCCGGTTGCCGACTTCGGCTCCGGCGACGACTTTCCCGTCCACCTCGATGTCGAGACCTTGCTGGCACGAGCGTTGCGCCAGGACCTCGACCTGGTCGGGCTGGGACGCCCAGGCGAGATCGAGGTCGGCGCCGGCCGGGTGGTGTCGGACGAGGGGGAGTGGCGGGACATCGTCCAGGCCATGGCGCGCAAGGCCACCCTCATCGTCATGGTGCCGCTGGCTCGCCCCGGCACGCTCGAGGAGCTGCGGTTCCTCGTCACGAACGAGCTCTTGCCGAAGACGATCCTTCTCATGCCCGAGGCCGTCGGTAGCCCCGCCTCCGGTGTGGTGACAACCACCGAGAGAGACCGCCTCTTCGACGCCGGTTTCCGGCGGTATGCGGGCTCCGAGCACCACCTCGATCTGCCCGCAGAGTGGACCGCGGCGATCGACGCGGGCCGGCGCATCGGCGTCGAACTCCCGCCTCAGGCGGGGGTGGGTGCGTTGTTTGCCATCGACCCCGTATCGCTGGGCGTCGGCCGCATCGCACCCCTCGCCCTTTCGTCGCTGTCCCGCCGCTCGCGGTACCTGCAGCAGGTGCTCGGCTGGCTAGGGGAGCCTGAGGCGTCACCGGCTCGGCTGGTGAGCATCCTCGAGTCGTCGACGTTCTGGCGGGGCCGGACGCTCGAGTACGTCCTTGTGCGAGCGGCCGACGGGTACGTGGTGTGGGGCGATGTGGCAACGGCCCGCTTCCTCCTGCGCCGTGCCCAGGAGGAGGGCCGGCGTCACCCCCGTGTCGCCTCCTACTTCCTCAACTCACTCCCCGACTTCGTCGCCGACTCCCTCGCCCTGGACGATCCCGAGGGGGCTCGACGCTATTTTGAGGCGGCCGTGGTGCTGTGGGCCGACGAACGGCTCGCGCCTCTGGTCGAGAGCGATGCCAGACGCCGGCTTCAGGAGGCCTCGGCGGGCCTGGCGGGGGACGACGAGTGATCAGAGGGGGACCGGAGGCGAGGAATCGAGATCGGGGGCCGGTGGCCGGAGTTGCCACGTCCGAACGTCGGGGCCGTTCTAGTTTCGACCCTCAGGGGCCGTCGGGCGGAACGCTCGGCCTCGGAACTCGGTCCTCGACGAACGCCTCGACGGGCGAGACGTCCAAGACGCCGTCGGCGAACAGCCGCCCTTCCGCTTTCCTCCTCCGCACGAGTCCCTCGAAGACCTGTCCGTCGGCGAACACCCAACGGTCGAGCTGAGGGGGTACGGCTGGGTAGTCGCCTTCGTTCAGCTTTCTCAGAAGCGTGGAGTCGAGGAAGTTCCCGGCGCCGACGTTGAAGGTGAAGCTGACGAGGGCGTCGAACTGGCTTTGGTTCAATGGCACCACGACCGTCGATGCGACCGTGTCACAGGCGCCGCCGGCATCGTTCAGGAGCATCTCGGTACCCCGCTCTTCGCTGATCCCGTCGAGAAACTCTCCCGGCTCGGTCCCGTTGCACGGGCCGTGATGGACGAGATGCCCGTATCCGATGGTGCAGTGGCCGGCGGGATCGTTGTACAGAACGGAGGAGAAGCCCTCGAAGGCCTTGATCAAGGCGACCCCGGTCTCGCTCAGTCGGCCACCGCCGCCCCCATTTCCACCGCGAAGGGCGGCCCACGTCACGGGGCCGACGACCCCGTCGGCGTGGAGACCCCTGGATTCCTGAAAGGCCCGTACTGCCGCGTCGGTTCCGTTTCCGAAGTCCCCGTCGACGGGCCCTGGGTCGAACCCGTGATGGATCAGAAGCTCTTGCAACTCATGAACGGCGTCCCCGCTCGAGCCAAGCGCCAGGACGGGTCCGTTGCTCATGCCGCCTCCCGCAGTGTGACGTGTCGTTTGTACTAGGGCGAATGGGACCGAAGGTCAAGACCCGACGCGGAAACGCAAAGAGGTGCCCGGTCCCCTTGACGGTGATAGCTCTGTCAACTAGGAACCTCTCTCGGGGGTCGGGATGAACGGTGGCATCCTCAGTGCATTCGGTGTGCGTTCGCTGAGCGCAGGGGTGCGGTTTGCCCGAGCGCACGCCATCCGGGGAGGAGCGTCTGTCGTCGTCGAACCCCATCTTGGCCCGTGCGAAGACAAACAGTGGGTAGCCGGAGCACACAGGGAGGCAGACGAATGACCAGCGGAGCGGGCAGCCCGGAGACGGCGGCGATCGGGAGCGCGGCAGCAGAAATCGACTGCTCGCCGGCGACCGAGGTCTCGGGACTCACCGGCGTGAGGCCGGAGACGGCCGAGGCCATGGTCGACCTGCTGTCGCCCGGGGGAGGCTGGGGCGGGTGCGAGGCGCCCGTCCTACGGGCTATCGCCATAGCCGAACGACATGGCCTCGTGGTGACGTCTCTCAAGCGGAACTGGGGCAACCCGGGGTCGGACCACCATCTCAGCCAGGAGACATCGTTTGCGGCAGATCTCTCGAACGGGACGGCGCCGACTCCGGAGATGGACGCAGCCGCGGCGGAGCTGGCCCATGAGCTCGACCAGCCGGATTGGCCGGGCGGCCTGCTCACGACCGACGTCGTCAACGGTCTGCGAGCTCAGCTGATCTGGCGGTGGGAGGGACACTTCAACCACATCCATTTCGGAGTGCGGAGCTTCAATGGTGGTGGGCGGCGGACCCTGCAGCGGGACGACGTCGGGGACGACGTGGCCGACCTGCAGCGTCGCCTCAACGACGCAGGCTGTCCTTGTCAGGTCGACGGCCACTTCGGGGAAGAGACAGAGGCCGCAGTCCGCCAGTTCCAGCAGATGCGGGGTCTCCACGACGACGGCATCGTGGGCCCGCTCACCTGGGCCGCTCTCGGCGGATGATTCCCCTGGTCGGCGGTCCCGCCGGCCAGGGTGCTCTCGTTCGCGGCCGGCTGGACGGGCTCAGGGCCGCGCCGAGCCTCGCGGTGTCATCGCCACGAAGGTAGGGCGGCACGGATGGCGGAGATCCGGATCCCCTCATTCCGGAAGTGCGTGGACCGCTCGTTGGGTTCGGGGATCCAGCCTCCGCTGTGGTGGAGGGCGACCAGCTGCCAGTCCTCGTTGAACACCGGCGATCCCGAGGATCCCGGTTCCGTGTCGGTGAGGTATTGCGCGACTCGGTCGTCCACGTAGGCCACCTCGTTGTCGACCAAGGCGATCTCCTTGTGGCGCCCGGCAGGATGTTGGATGATCACCACCCGATCCTTCTCTCGGAGGCGCCCTTGATCGGGCATCGGGATCACACCCCACCGTGACCCCGGGCTGCCGATTAGGCGAACGACCGTGCAGTCGAGTTCGTTCTCGGGACTCGTCCAGAACAGGGAGTCGGGATCGCACCGGTAGTCGTCGGTCGGCAGCTCAGCTCCTTGGATGTCCTTCTGGAAGTTGAACCGGACTATGGCGTCCTTGGCCTCACCGGGTTGGGTGAAGACGTGGTGATTCGTCATAAGGACGTTGTCGTCGACGAGGAAGCCGGTCGCCGAACCTGCTCCTGGTAGCTCGATGTGCGCGACTGCCCTCGAGACCTGTACGCCCTTCTCGAGGTACGCGACAGCCCGCAGATTGTTGTTCCCGACGATCTTCTCGAAGAGATCCTCGCCCGACATCTCGCGGAGCCCCCTGGGGTCGCGCTGATCCTGGGCCAGCCGGGTGGTCTCCGTGTTATCGCTGCCGCCCTTCCACTCCACCGGCGGTCCTTCGATCGGCCTGAGATCCACGACATTCCTCCCGTCGCCGTAGTCGACGCGGGCAACCCCCCGTGTTGTCCGCCCTGGCCGAGGATCGTAGCCATCCTGTCCGGCCCGTTTCCCTTGCCC
>JALZEC010000192.1 GCA_030862235.1 Actinomycetota bacterium
CGCTCGAGGATGTGGACGGGGATGACCCCCCCACTCCTCCGCCCGAGGGTCGTCCCCGGGTAGAAGTGGGCGAGGATCTCCTCCACCGAGGCGCCGGCCACGCCCATGGTGTAGGCCCCTTCCTGGGCCATGCCCACTCCGTGGCCGAAGCCCTTCCCCTCGAAGACGACCTCGATAGGGGTCATCTCCTGGGCCGTCTCCTGGGCGCCCGCGGACCCCATCACCCCCACCGGCGCGAGCGCCCCGGCGGTCAGGACGGCGAGGATCACGGGGACGGAGAGGGGCACGCCTCTCATCTTGTCCGGTCGGATCGAGCCGCCCAAGTCCGTGGAAGCCTGGCCGTGGTCAGGACCCGAGCTTGATCAACGAGGCGTCGAGCGCGGCGGCCGTGTACGTAGCTGTCGGATTCCACAGCAGCCAGTCCTCCACACCCAGCTCGGCGGCGGCGTCGATCTGGGCCCGCACCTCGGGCGGGCCGTAGGGATGCCCGAGGGTGAAGTCCTGGAGCCAGGGCACGAGGTAGGCGCCCGACCCGGCCATCTTCGCCTGGAAGTCGGCGACCACCGCCTTGATGATGTCGTAGGGCTGCTTGTTCGGGTTGGTCACCCGGTACTCGCCGGGAACCCAGTGGGACGGGTAGAGCATGGGCGCCACGTATTCGACGTGACGGGCGATCCGGGGGACGTCTTGGCCCACCGCGTCGGGCCGGTCGGCGGAGATCCCGAACACAGCTGCCCCGTGGTAGACGCACCGTTCCCGGAGCGCGGTGTGGGCCTTCCCCAGGAACCCGACCACCTCGTCCGACGGCGTGCCCTGCATGCCGGGGATCACCATCGTGGCCGGGTCGCCCTCCGGGCGGCGCACGTAGTCCCACAGGATGTCGTCGACGCCGGCGTCCGCCGCCTCCAGGGCGATGTCGATGTTGTAGCGGTGGACGTCGGGGTGGCTGATGTTGGTGAACCCGCCGTAGTCGGCGAGCTTCTTGCCGTCGGACGTCTGGACAACCAGCTCCCGGCGGCCGTTCTCCCAGGCCCAGTCGGACAGCTCGGGGTCCCGGAAGGCCACGATCCGGCCGATCACCCGCACGCCCCGCTGCTTGAGGTCGGCGACCGTCTCCTTGAGCCGGTACTCCGGCTGGACCGCGCCGATCTCGTTTGGCAGCGCCAGCTTGGAGTCGTACCCGAGGATGCCCGCCTCGTCCTTGAGGTCGAGCTGCACGGTGGAGATGAGCCTGGAGTCGACCAGGTTGAGGATGCCCCGGCGCAGGGGCTCGTAGCCCCACGCGGCGGCGGTCACGTGCACTCCCTGGGCCCCCGGGTAGCGGGCGGGTGCCACCACCTCGGCCTCCCGGCGGTTGCCGGCGCTGTCCACCGCCACCAGCTGCAGCGGGATGGTCGGGGGCCGGGGGTAGTGGAGGGTGAACGAGCCCTTGTGGCTCAACGGCTTCCCGTCGAGGGTCAGCTTGGCGCCCCGCTCGACCTCGCCCCGGACGATCACGGGATCGCACAGCCCGCCGGGCGGGAGCAGCGGGGGGACGTCGAGGCGCGGCGGCGTGTCGTCCACGCGGAAGGGCAAGGTGAAGGTGGAGTTGCCGATGATCGGCCGCGGGACCGAGAGCTCGAGCCGGTGGGACCCCTCGGGCAGCTTGCCCGGCTTCCACACCACGCGGGTGGGCTCGAGCACCAACGCCTTTTCCGACACGTCCTTGCCGTTGAGCCGGAGGGTCGCCCGCCCCAGCCGCTTGTACGGGTCGACGTTCAGGATCACGGTGGTCTCGGCCAGAGCGGCGGACGTGATGTTCGTCCGGGCCGGCAGCCCCTCCACCGTCACGTCGACGCGCGTCGCCGTCCAAAAGGCGTTGAAGATGTACAGGCCGAGGGCGCAGCAGCCGGCACCGAGGGCGATCTGGCTCCACGGGATCGAGCGCGGCTTGCGCGTGATGATCCTCGTCCGCCGCCGGCTGCTCCAGACCTTGCGGTCCGCGCCCCATACGACAGAGGCGGCAGGGCGGGACGGGAGCGGAGGCAGCGTGTCCCGGCCGCGCGGCCTCCACGAGCGGCGTCGTTTGACGTCGACTCCCGGGATTCTCCGCAGGTCAGCGGGCATGGCCCCACCAGGCTCGGGCGCGGCCCGACGAGGGCCGGGCGGCACACCTTTTCCACAAGTCTTGCCGACAGCGGCGGTCCTGACCAGCCCGAGCTAGTGCTCCCGACGGTCGGGCCCGGAGGGTCTACTCCGCGGTGGTGTCGCCCCTGACCGCAGCGTGGGCAGCGGGGATCGTCCCCAGGCGGCCGGCCTGGTAGTCCTCCAATGCGGTCACGATCTCGGCCCGGGTGTTCATGACGAACGGGCCGTAGGCCACGACCGGCTCCCGGATGGGCTGGCCCCCGAGGAACAGGACTTCGAGGTTCGGGCTCCGGCTCTCCTGGGCGCGGTCGGCGGCCACCGTCACGGTGTCACCCGCTCCGAAGACGGCCAGCTGACCGCTCTGGATGGGCCGCCGGTCAGGACCGACGGTGCCACGACCGGAGAGGACGTACGCCAGCCCGTTGAAGTCGGGCCGCCACGGCAGCGTGAGCGACGCCCCCGGGGTCACGGTCGCGTGCACGAGCGTGATCGGCGTGTGGGTGACTCCCGGCCCCTGGTGACCGGCGAGGTCTCCCGCGATCAGCCGCACGAGGGCGCCGCCGTCCTCCGAAGAGAGGAGGGCGACGTTCCCACCGCGGATGTCCTGGTACCGGGGCGGGCTGAACTTCTTGGCCTTGGGCAGGTTGACCCACAGCTGGAGGCCGTGGAACAAACCCCCGCTCATCACGAGATGCTCGGGCGGGGTCTCGATGTGGAGGATGCCGGCGCCCGCCGTCATCCACTGCGTGTCACCGTTGGTTATGAGCCCGCCTCCGCCGTTGGAGTCCTGGTGGGCGATCTGGCCGTCGATCATGTAGGTGACGGTCTCGAAGCCGCGATGCGGGTGCCAAGACGTCCCCTTGGGCTCTCCCGGCGCGTACTCCACCTCGCCCATCTGATCCATGTGGACGAACGGGTCGAGGGCCCGCAGATCGACGCCGGCGAACGCCCGCCGCACCGGAAAGCCCTCTCCTTCGAAGCCCCGAGGAGCGGTGGTCACGGCGAGGACCGGCCTCGGACGGGCAACCGTCGGATCCGCTTCGGGGATTCTCGGCAGGGCCAGGACGTTCTCAACGGTGACGGCAGGCATTGACGCCCTCCTTCGTGTCGATCAGTCCTTGTCAACATGGTTGAGCCCGCAACTATTCCTCACCACGCTCCAGCGGCGGGCTTTGGCACTCTCTCGAGTTTGGCGGGACCGCCACCGTTTGGCCGCGGGAAGGGGGTGGTAGGCCTCGATCGAGGCTTCAACCGCCACGGGAGGTGGTTCTCGTGTCTGCTACCGCCGCCGAGCTGGTTCCCAGCCCCCCGACCCTGCCTGCCCTGCGCGACGCGGCCGCCGGATGCCGCGCCTGCCCTCTCTGGAAGACGGGAACCCAGACCGTGTTCGGCGAAGGCAGCGAAGGGGCCCGCCTGTTGCTGGTGGGCGAGCAGCCGGGCGACAAGGAGGACCTCGAGGGCCGTCCCTTCGTCGGGCCTGCCGGGCGGCTGCTCGACAAGGCCTTGGAGGAAGCCGGCATCGACCGTTCGCTGGTCTACGTCACCAACGTGGTGAAGCACTTCAAGTGGGAGGCGCGGGGGAAGCGGCGCATCCACAAGCGGCCGAACGCGGAGGAGGTGGCCGCCTGCCGTCCGTGGCTGGAGGCCGAGATCGAGACGGTCAAGCCGGAGATGGTCGTGCTGCTAGGCGCCACCGCCGCCCAAGCCCTCCTGGGCAGCTCCTTCCGCGTCAGCCGGCAACGGGGGGAGTTCGTCGAGAGCCTGCTGGGACCGGTGCTGACGGCCACCGTCCATCCCTCGTCCATCCTCCGCGCCGCCGACGAGGACGCCCGCCAAGCCGAGTACGACGCCTTCGTCCAGGACCTGAAACGGGTGGCTGAGGCCCTGGGCGAGACGGCGGCCCCTTCGTAAGGTCTGACGCTGAATCCCTGTCGCCCGAGGGCCGTCCCTAGGCGCGCGTCGGCGGGACTATCTAGTTAACGCACCATCCGGCACCAGATCACCGGCGGCGTTTTAGAATGTCGCGATCATGGAGCCTGTTGAGGGTTCTGTCTTCGGCGTGTTTGGACCGGACGCGCTGACCCCACCGCGCGTCGTCTTTGTTGACCCAAAGGCGCAAGAGTTCCGATGGGTGCCCACGGTCGGCAACGTCGTCCGCTCTCCGTGGTGGATGCTCTACGACGGGATCGCTCGTTCCTGGGACTTCCTCGGCGATATCCCCGTCGGCATCGAGTGGCCGAGCGAGTGGCAGACGCTACGAGCCGACTTTGACCGCATAGCGGCGGACTTTCATCGCTGTGTACAGCTCGGCCCTCATCCCCCAGAACA
Source organism: Actinomycetota bacterium (assembly GCA_030862235.1). Taxonomy (GTDB): domain Bacteria; phylum Actinomycetota; class Acidimicrobiia; order Acidimicrobiales; family AC-14; genus JALZEC01. The sequence goes on from JALZEC010000192.1 coordinate 4,456, forward strand.
AGGGACCCTGTTCGAGACTGCGGAGTCGTGACCGCTCGGAAC
>JALZEC010000205.1 GCA_030862235.1 Actinomycetota bacterium
GAGATCGCCATCGTCGGCGACCGCCCCGACCTGGTGCAGGCGGTCCACCAGCGCTTCCTCCCCAATGCCGTGCTCGCCTGGGGCGAGCCCTACCCCTCGCCCCTCTTCGAGGGGCGTGAGGAGGGCAAGGCCTACGTCTGCCGCAACTACGCCTGCCAGCGCCCGACCGACAACGTGGACGACCTCCTGGCCCAACTGGCGGCCTAGCCGGGCAGGCAGCGCGCGGTCCGGGTCCCCCCTCGTCTTCTGTGTCTGGGTTTTCCGGCGTCGAACCCACTTCCGGCGCCGAAACCACCGTTTCTGTGGGGTTGAGCGCCGGAAAACGGGGGACCTGACGGCTCCGCCTACCAGCGGCCCCGGTGGACGACCTCGTCCGCCCGCCGCCGGCCCCGGGCGAGGGAGGGCGAGGGCTCGTCGGGGAGCGGGTACCCCACGGCGATGGCGCCCACCGGCTCGTAGGCCTCGGGGACGCCGAACGCCTGGCGCACCGCCTCCGGGCGGAAGACGGCGAAGAACAGCGCCCCCAGCCCGGCATCGACGGCCGAGAGCAGGACGAGCATCGCGGCAAAGGCGCCGTCGATGTGCCAGAAGGGCGTGACCCAGCGCTGCGGCCGGGCGGGCACTCCCTTGTCGGGCTCGGCGTAGCGGTCGACGTAGGCCTGCTTCGAACAGAACACGAGGATCAGGAGCGGCGCCCGCAAGAGGCCTTCCCAGCGAAATCGGTCGCGTCGCCCGTCTGGCAGGGAGACGTCCCAGTAGGCCGCCGTCTCGTCCGGTCCCTCGAGGACGAGGAGGTCCACCCCTTGGGTGAATCCGGCGGACGGGCCCCGGCGGGCATTGGCCAGGAGGCGCTCGACCACCTCGGGGGGCAGCGGACGGCCGTCGAAGTTGCGCACCATGCGCCGGTGGCGGACCACGTCCTGGAATTCCATGCCGTTCTTTCTACCGGGCGACGGGTATCCACCAAATCCCGACGTCATTCAGGCACCATGAACGGGCAATGCGAGCAGTGCTCACGCCTCGGACTCCGTCATACCGGGTCGTGGTCGCCGGAGCGGAGCTCCGGATGCTCGTGCTGGCAGCCGAACCGCGAGGCTGCATCGGTGTCGACCTCGATTGTGGGGCCTTTGTCTGGGCCAGCCACCCCATCGGGGCGCAGCTTCCCGCACCTCTGGACGTGATCTCGGGAGAGATCGCCGGTGCCGCCGACCCGCCCGACGCCGCCCGTCCGGAGGCGCTCGAGCTGGCCGCCGCTCCCCGAAGGCTGGGGCGAATGCCGCTGCGCCGAGCGGAGCGCCTCCTGGCTCCACTCAAGCACCCGCCGCGGCTGCCGCTCCTGGGGCTGGCGGCCAACGCCGTCCCCTACTGGACGTTGACCGGCGAGAGCCCGTCCCTGGCCTTGGTGGAGCTCCGTCAGAACCCCCGGTTGCGCTGGGGCGGCGCCGGCCTGGAGTGCCACTTCGTGTGGCAGGGAACGGCGCACGAGCTGCCCGTCGTGAACCGGCGGCTGGTCGACCAGGTCGAGCGGTCCCGCGGGGGCAACCTGGAACGGCTGTTGGGGTACCGGCCACGCCGGTTGCTGGTGATGCTCACCGCCCCTCAGGACGGGTACTGCCACAAAGCCGTCGGCGCCATCCTGCCGACGCTTCGCTAGATCAGCTAGATCAGCGCGATCAGCGAGATCAGCGGGAGATCAGAGGCCGCGGCGGGTCCCCATCCGCCAGCCGATTCCGGCGACCAGCGCCACCAGGAAGACGAGCAGCAGGGTGATCAGGAGTCCCACGGGTCCAGCCTCCTCAGGTCGGGTGAAGCTGCAGAAGGTGTACCCAGAACTGGGTCTGGTTAACGGCTGGCGAGGGGCGCCAGATCCTCGGCCATGGCCCAGCCGAAGACGATGAGGGCGTCGCTGTCCTCCAACCCCTCGAAAAAAGCCTGAGTGGGGTCGTCCGGCGAGGTGTCGTCGGCGTAGTCGAGGATCCCCGGCTGCGCACCGTTGCCCTGCACCTCGAACGTGCGGTCGTTGACCCGGCCCTCGGCACCGAACCGCTTGGCCAGCCGCCTGGCCCACGCCCGCTCCTCGCCGGTTGGCTTGTGACCGGGCCGAGGGACGACGTCTTCCAAACCGTTCAGGGCGGCGTAGCCGCTCGGCTCGACGAGACGGGTGGCGACCAGCACGTCCTCGTCCGGGAAGGCGAGGACGGCACGGCGCAGCTGTTCGGACACGACCGCGGCCAGCACGGCGTCGGCCCCCGGCCCCCGCCTGATCGAGCCCAGCCCGATCAAGACGCAGGGAGTTCCCCCGATGCGCTCGAGCGTGCAGAAGGAGAACCCGACGAGCTTGCCGTCCTCCTTGGCCTGCGTGATGAGCACCCACTCGTCCCGAGCCTTCGACAGGAACCCGACGTCGTAGACCGTCGAGACGTCGGCCATGTCGGACAGCTCTGAGTCGCTGAGGGCGGTGGTGTCCTTGGTGTCGACCGTGATAGCCATCGGGTCTCCAGGGTACTGCCCGAAAATCGGCTCCGAGCGAAGAGTCAGACGACCAGTCCATTCGCTCCGAGGAGCACGCGCAACTCGGCGAACAGACCGTTGCGCGAGTCCACCCGGAACTGGTCGGGCAAGCGCAGCACGACTTCCTTGCGCTCGGGGACCGCTTGGTCGAGGTGGAGGAACACCGGGCTGTCGCCCGGGTGCTCGCTGAGCACGCCCTTGAGCCGGCCGACGAGGGACTCGGTAAGGGAGTTGGGGGACAGCTTGATGCGCACCGGCGGGCAGTCACCGTCGGACAGGTCGGGACGCTTCACCTCCAGGCAGATGATCTTGGCCGGCTCCTCCTTGAGGTCGAGGCGCCCCTTGATGCAGACCACGGCGTCGTCGGCCAGGAGGGCGCCGTACTCCATCATCGCGCGGGGGAAGACCATCACCTCGATGGCCGCCTCCAGGTCTTCCAGGGTGAACACGGCCATCAGCTCACCCCGCTTGGTGTACTTGCGCACGAGAGCGGTGACGACCCCGCCGACACATCTGGCCTCGCCGTCGCGCAGCTCCCGCAGCTCGTTGATCGTGCACTCCGTGTGCCGTCGCAGGACACCGGAGACGCCGAGGAGCGGGTGGCTGCTCACGTAGAGTCCGAGCATCTCCTTCTCGAAGGCGAGCTTGCGACCGCCCTCGAACTCCTTGTCGGCGATGGGAACCCGCTCGTCGTGGACGGGGGACTCGGGGACGTCACCGAACAGGCTCATGATCCCCGCGTCGCGCTCGCGACGGCGGGCGAGCGTGCGGTCGATGATCAGCTCGAACACCTCGAGCAGCCCGAGGCGAGGGTGGCCGAGGGAGTCGAAGGCGCCCGACTTGATGAGCGACTCGATCGACCG
>JALZEC010000211.1 GCA_030862235.1 Actinomycetota bacterium
GACGCCAGCGAGGAGATCTGGGCGCGCGTGGGGGCAGGGGCGTCGCGCCTGCTGGTCGGCCTGTTCGTGTTCCGCTCCTGCCACCTCGAACCGGTCATCCTCAACCGGGAGCCGGCGGTGTTCCCGCTGGGCGGGACGGTCCGTATTCAGACCGGCCTGGAGTGCACCGACGGCGATCGGGACGGAACGCCCGATCTCATTGCCTACGAAGCCGAGAGCAACGACGGCACCGCGTTCGTCGGCACGGGCAAGGTGTACCGCCAGTCGAACGCCACCCTCACCCTGGTGGCGACAGTGCCGATCAGCTACTCGGTAACCGACTCCGCCGCCCGCCGCTACGGCACTTTCATGTGCGGCGCCCTGCGCCTCTGACGGGCCGACCGTGGGTGCGCCCCGGTAGGGTCCCCGCCATGCGGCGCCACACGCTCGTCGTCTTCCACGCCCACCCGGACGACGAGGCGATCGCCACGGGCGGGTCGATGGCCAAGGCGGCGTCGGAGGGGCACCGCGTCGTCCTCGTCGTGGCCACCCGGGGTGAGCACGGCGAGGTGGCCGAGGGGTTCCTCGAGGAGGGGGAGGAGCTCGGGCACCGGAGGGTCAAGGAGACGTACGCGGCGGCCGAGATCCTCGGGGTCGCTCGGGTGGAGTTCCTTCCCTACGTCGACTCCGGGATGATGGGGACGCCGGAGAACGATCTGCCGGAGTCGTTCTGGCAGGCGGACGTGGAGGAGGCCGCAGCTCGGCTCGCCCGGATCCTGCAAGAGGAACACGCCGACATCCTGACCGCATACGACGAGAACGGCATCTACGGCCATCCCGACCATATCCAGGTCCACCGGGTGGGGCTGGGGGCGAGCGAGCTGGCGGGCACACCCAAGGTGTACATGAACACCGTCGACCGCGACCGGATCCTACGGCTGCTATGGGAAGCGCCAGCCGGAACCCTGCCGGGGGACATCGATCTCCGAGAGTTCCGGGTCGGCGTGAGCGCCGATCGCATCACCACTCGCGTCGACGTCCACCGCTTCATCGACCGCAAACGCCAAGCCATGGTCGCCCACGCCAGTCAGATCGCCGACGGCTCCTGGTTCCTCACCATGCCCCCGGAGACCTTCACCGCGGCCTTCGGCGAGGAAAACTTCATCCTGTGCGGGGCGCCGCCAGGGACGACGGAGACGGACCTGTTCGAGGGCCTTGATTGACGGTCACGCTCAAGGCCGTCCACGAGGCGTGGGCGTGGGTGATGATCCTGGGCAACGGCATGAGCGGCCTGTGGGCCCTCGCCGCCCTGCGCTGGCCGGCGGTGCGCAGTCGTGCACTCTGGTGGTTCACCGGTCTGGCCGAGTTCGCCGTGTTCGTGCAAGTGGCCCTCGGCGTGGGCCTGGTCTCGGGACAGGGCTATACCGTCGCCGAGCTCCACATGCTCTACGGCTTTCTGGCCATCATCGCAGTGGCGATCCTGTACTCGTACCGGCACCAGCTCCGCCACCGGCTGTACCTCCTGTACGGACTGGGCGGGCTGTTCGTGACGGGCCTCGGCATCCGGGCCATGGTCGTGTGAAGGACGTGAACGGTGCCTCCCGTGGACACTGAGCGCACCCGGCTGCTCGTGCTGTTCGGCGGCCGGTCGGCGGAGCACGAGGTGTCCTGCGTCACCGCGGTGTCCGTGCTGCGCGCGGTCGACCCGGCCCGCTACAAGGTCGTTCCCGTGGGCATCACCCAACAGGGGCGCTGGGTGCTGGCGGAGGAGGCGCAACGGCTGCTCGAAGCAGGTGGTCCGGCCGCACTGCCGCCGGCGCTGGAGGCGCGGGGAACGGCCCTCGAGCCATTCGAGGCCCTGGCTCCCACCGCCGGCCCGGTGGTCGTGTTCCCGCTGCTTCACGGCCCCTTCGGCGAGGTCGGGACCGTGCAGGGCCTCTGCGAGCTGGCGGACGTCCCCTACGTGGGGTCGGGAGTTCTGGGATCGGCGGCGGCGATGGACAAGCTCACGACCAAGCACCTCCTGGTCGCGGCCGGCCTGCCCGTTCCCCGCTTCTTCGGTCTGCGAGAGAACGAGATCGGCGCGGGCGTGGCCGAGCGAGTGACGGCGGAGCTGGGGTGGCCCGCCTTCGTGAAGCCGGCCAACCTGGGATCGTCGGTGGGCGTGTCGAAGGTGGTCGGCCCGGATGCGCTCGGGATGGCGCTGGCCGAGGCCCTCCGCTTTGACGAATGGGTGGTCGTCGAGGAGGGAGTGGCCGGTCGGGAGATCGAGTGCGGGGTGCTGGGCGACCTGGAGCCGGAGGCGTCCGTGCCGGGGGAGGTGCGACCGTCGCGCGACTTCTACGACTACGAGGACAAGTACCTCGAGGGCAAGGCCGAGCTGCTCGTGCCCGCGCCCCTGCCCGAGGAAGTCGTGGCCGACGTCCGGCGTCTGTCGCTCGCCGCCTTCCGGGCGGTACGAGCGGAGGGGATGGCGCGGGTCGACTTCTTCTACGAGGAGGGCGGACGCGGACTGCTGATCAACGAGGTCAACACCATCCCCGGCTTCACCCCCATCTCCATGTACCCCCGCATGTGGGAAGCGTCAGGCGTTCCCTACCCGATCCTCGTCGACCGGTTGGTACAGCTCGCCCTGGGCCGGCACGCCCGGAGGCAGGGACGGGTCGGGCGGGGCAGGAACGCGTAGCCGAGGCCAAGTGCGGGCGGCGGCACGAGCATCCAAGGCCCACGGGGGCGAATCAAAGAATCAAAGATGCACGACGGGGCACGTGAGGGTGCGGGTGATGCCGTCGATGAGCTGCACGCGACTCACGACCAGGCGCCCGAGGTCGTCCATGGTCTCCGCCTCGGCCCGGACGATGACGTCGTAGGGACCGGTGACGTCCTCGGCGGATACGACGCCGTCGATCTTGGCGACCTCCTCGGCGACCTGGGCCGCTTTCCCGACCTCGGTCTGGATGAGTACGTACGCACTGACGGCCATTCAGCTTCCCTCCCTGGACTTTCGTGAGCGCGGGAGAGCGTAGCCCTGGGGTCTCCATGGCGTTCTCGGACGACCGGCCTGACCGCCGACGGTTACGCTCTTCGGCTCAGCTGTGGCCGTCCTCGCCCCGCTTGCCGTCCTCTTCCTCCTCGGCGCCGCCTGCCTCCTCGCCCTCGCCGTCCGCCGTTCGGGCTGGCCGGCGCTGGCCGCTGAGGGGCCGGCACCCACGGGCCGGTTGGCGATCCTTTGCGGTGTCGTGGCCCTCCCGGTCGCCGCCCTCGCCTTCTTCACGTCGACGAGCGGCTTCGTCTGGGACGACCTGAAGAACTTCCGCCAGGCCCAGGTCGAAGGGCTGACCCTCGAGCACCTGCTGAGCCCGACCTCGGGCCACTTCGCTCCTGGTCACCGCTTGGGCGACTCGCTGCTCCAGGACGTGTTCCCGATGAACTGGACAGTCGCCCAGGTGCTGCTGCTGGGCGGCTTCGCCCTCTCGCTCCTGCTGTTCCATCGAATCCTGGTCGAGCTCATCCGTCCCGGCATGGCACCACTGCTGCTGACACTCCTGTACGGAATCTCGCTGACCCACGTGGGCGTACTCCAGTGGTGGGCGTCGGGACTCGACCGGATGCCGGCCACGCTGGCCACCTTCGTCTCGATCCTGGCCTACCTCAGGTTCTTCAAGACCGGTTCCCGACCGCTGCTGGCCCTTTCCGTGGGGGCGCTGGCCGCGGGCCTGCTCTTCTACGTCAAACCGGTGTTCGTCCCGCTCTACCTGGTGTTGCTGCGCATCCTCCTCCTCGACCCCGACGTGCCCGTGGGCGAGGGGCTGCGCGCCGTCGTTCGGGAGTGGAAGGTATGGGCGCTGTACGCCGCGCCCGTTCTGGTGTTCTCCCTGGTGTACGTGGCCACGTACCCGACGGGCCTGAACGAGCCGGCGTCGGTTCCGGGCTTCTTCAGTTACCTGTTCAACCTGTGGTTCCGCGTCTTCGTGCCCAACCTCTTCGGGGTCTTCGTGCCCAAGCAGGAGCCGACCGCGTTGGCCATCGGCGGCGCGGTCGCGGCGCATGCGGCCGTTGTCGCCTTGGTGGCCTGGTCGGTCGCCCGCCGCCCGGGGGCGTGGCGGGCCTGGGCCTTCTTCGCCGCCGGCTTCGCGGCCAACGCCGTGATCGTGGGGCTCACCCGAGTGGGCTTCTTCACCCCCAAGTTCATCGCCTACACCCTCTATTACAACCTCGAGAGCACGTACCTGTTCTATGTGGCCGTCGGCGCCGCCTTCTTCGGGCGGGGTTCCGATTGGGAGAAGAAGAAAGTGCGGGCGCCGGTTCAGGCGGGGACCGCCGCCGGGTTGGCCGTATCCCTCGCCTTCGCCGGATGGGGTGCGGCCCAGCTCAGCAGCGCCGAGCTGTGGGTGGGCCGGCGGGCCCGGACCTATCTCGACCGGGCTGCCGCCGGGTTGGCCCGGCTCCAGCGATCGGGTCACGCCGCCGCGCTGGTTGACGGGGTCTCGCCCTATTCCGTCGTCCCGTACATGCTGGTTCCGTACAACAGCCATTCCGAGCTCCTGCCGCTGCTCGACGAAGACGTGAGGTTTGACGCGACAGGGAATCGCGAGCTGTTCCGGGTGATGCGGGACGGAGCAGTCCGGCCGGTGTCCTTCGAGCGTGTTGCCGGAGGCGGGGTGTTCGAGCTGCTCGTCGCCCAATCCCTTGCCGTGAGTCCCCCCCACCTGGACCTCGGCGATCGGGGCCTGTGCGTTGCCGCCCGGTCGGAGGAGACCGTCGTCGGCTACACACCACCCCAGCCGTTGCGGGGCGAGCCGTGGTACCTCTCGGTGAGCTACGGGTCGACGCCGCGGAAGATGCTGGCGCTGGCGGCAGAGCCGATCGGTGGCGGTGAGCCCCTGCGGACCAGGCTCGTGACCCTCCCCGGACGCCCGGACGTGACCACCGTCTTCGCCCTCGACGCCGTCGAGCTGCAGCGGGTCTACCTCGTGCTCGAACCCGGGGGGGAGCTGTGCATCAAGACTCTGGAGGTGGGACGCCTGATCGGCCGCTGAACAAGCGGGACCGCCAGGCGCCGGAGGCGTGGAGCCGGTACCGAGCCATCGTCCACAACGTCCCCAGGCCGTAGCGCAGATTGGCGCGCATTGAGGTGGAGGAGGCGTCCGGGTGGTACCGGGTCTGGATCGGGACCTCGGCCACACGCATCCCCAAGGCGACGGCCTGGACGATCACCTGGGTGTCGAAAAGGAAGTCGTCGGAGTTGCGAAGGAAGGGGACGGTCTCCAGGAACCGGCGGGAGTAGGCCCGGTAGCCGGTGTGCAGCTCGCTGAAGGCCGTGCCAAGGGCGGCGTTCTCGATGGCGGTGAGGGCCTTGTTGGAGACGTAGCGGTACAGCGGCATGCCCCCGGCCCGGGCGGTGCCGGGCACGAGCATCCGGCTGCCCAGCACTAGATCGGCGGCTCCCGCCGCGATCGGCGCGATCAGGTCGGGCAGGACGGCCGGGTCGTACTGGCCGTCCGGGTGGAGCATGACGACGATGTCCGCCCCGAGGCGGAGCGCCTCCAGGTAGCAGGTCTTCTGGTTGCCCCCGTAGCCGACGTTATGGGGAAGGGCGATGGTCCGGATCGGAAGGGCGGCGGCGACCTGGAGCGTCCCGTCGTGGCTGTCATCGTCGACCAGCAGGATCTCGTCGACCACTTCCCGATCAATCGCGGAATAGGTGGCGGCCAGCGTGCGCGCCGCGTTGTACGCAGGCATCACGACGATGACATGGGCCGGCCTACGGCCGGCCTCCCCGGGCGGGGCCCCATCCCCGCCCGGGCGTGCCCCATCCCCGCCCCGGCGTGCTGCTGCTGTCGGGTTCACCTCCGCCGGTCCCGGAAGGGGATGGCCCTACTCGGAGGAGAGGCGCTTCTCGAGGGCGTGGAGCTCGTCCCGCAACTGCTCGGGGAGGCGGTCGCCGAAGACGGCGTAGTGCTCCTCGATCGAGGGGATCTCCTGACGCCAATCCTCGTTTTCGACGCGGAACAGCTCGGTCATCGCCTCCTCGTCCACGGCGAGGCCCTCGGTGTCGATCGCGCCCGGGGCCGGGAGGATGCCGATCGGCGTCTCCACGGCATCGCCAGCGCCGGACACCCGCTCGAACACCCACTTGAGCACTCGGCTGTTCTCGCCGAAGCCGGGCCACAGGAACTTCCCGTCCGGGCCCTTGCGGAACCAGTTGACGTAGAAGAGCTTGGGCAGCTTGTCGGGCTCGGTCATCCGCCCGATCTCGAGCCAGTGGCCGAGGTAGTCGGCCATGTTGTACCCGCAGAAGGGGAGCATGGCGAAGGGGTCACGACGGAGCTTGCCGACGGCGCCGGCCTGGGCGGCGGTCGTCTCCGACGCCATGATCGAGCCGAGGAACACGCCGTGCTGCCAGGTGAACGATTCGTGGATGAGGGGGATGACGCTCGAGCGGCGGCCGCCGAAGAGGATGGCGGAGATGGGCACGCCAGCTGGGTCCTCCCACTCCGGCGCGATCGACGGGCACTGGGCGGCGGGTGCGGTGAAGCGGGCGTTGGGATGGGCGGCGGGGGTGCCGGACTCGGGTGTCCAGTCCTGGCGCTTCCAGTCGATCAGGTGGGCCGGAGGCTCATCGGTCATGCCCTCCCACCAGACGTCGTCGTCGTCCGTCTTGGCCGTGTTCGTGAAGAAGCAGTTGCGGGTCAGGGTCTTCATCGCCTGCGGGTTGGTGTAGTCGGACGTTCCCGGGGCGACCCCGAAGAACCCGGCCTCCGGGTTGATGGCGTAGAGCTGACCGTCCCGGAACTTCATCCAGGCGATGTCGTCTCCCACCGTCTCCACCTTCCAGCCGGGAATGGTGGGGACGAGCATGGCCAGATTGGTCTTGCCGCAGGCCGAGGGGAAGGCGGCGCACACGTAGCGAACCTCGCCCTCGGGGTTGGTGAGCTTGAGGATCAGCATGTGCTCGGCCATCCACCCCTCGTCCCGCGCCATCACCGAGGCGATGCGGAGGGCGAAGCACTTCTTGCCGAGCAGGGCGTTGCCGCCGTAGCCGGAGCCGAACGACCAGATGGCCCGCTCCTCGGGGAAGTGGACGATGTACTTGTTGTCGCCGTTGCAGGGCCACGGCACGTCTGCCTGGCCCTCGCTCAGGGGCGCCCCCACGGAGTGCAGGCAGGGCACGAACTCGCCGTCGCCCAGCACCTGGAGGACGTCCTGGCCCATGCGGGTCATGATCCGCATGTTGGCGGCCACGTAGGGCGAGTCGGTCAGCTGGACGCCGATGTGCGCGATCGGAGAGCCGAGGGGCCCCATGCTGAACGGCACCACGTACATGGTGCGGCCCTTCATCGATCCCCGGAAGAGGTCGATGAGCGT
>JALZEC010000241.1 GCA_030862235.1 Actinomycetota bacterium
AGCGCCACCGTCGGATCTCCCGAGTTGACGCGCCGGATGACATCACCGGAGGGCACCTGGCGGACGGTGACCCCACCGTGGAAATCCACGGTCGCCACCTCGGTCCCTGAGCGCAGGAAGCCCAGCCCCACGACCGCCTGATCGTCCCGCCACGCACCGACGAGCTGGGGAGGCTCTGAGCGGAGATCCCACAACTGACCTCCCGTCCGGCCAGCGGCAGCGAGGAGTGACCCGTCCGGGCTGTAGGTCGGCACCCACCCCACGTTCCCGATCGCCAGAGGCGCCCTCGGCCCGGAGAGGTCTCGGAGCACGAGGGTGCCGTCCTCCTCGGCCCAGGCCAGCTGCTGCCCGTCCGGGCGGACGGCGGCCTCGGCCGGTACGTCAACCGTCGTCTCGTCCGGGATATCGGCGCTGAGGTCGGTCCCGATGCCCGATGGGTCGGCCAGGTTCCAGAAGGCCAGCTTGTCGCCCTCGACGCTGACCAATCTGTCGTCGGCCAGGAAGTGGAGGGCGTCGATCCGGCTGTGTCCAGTCAACTCGGGCACGACCGGTGGGCGCAGGTCGCTCTCGAGGGCGTCGACGATCACGATCTGTCCGCCCCTGGCCACGGCAACGCGTTCCCCGCTCGGGCTGACGGCCAGGACGTCAGCCTGCCGGAAGCTCACCATCGGGAACTCCTTCTGGTAGCTGAGGTCGGCGGGCTTGTCCACGGTGATGAAGCGGTTCACGACCATGCCGAAGAAGGTGCCGTCCGCGGAGAAGGCATGGGTGGCGCCGCTGGCCGGGGTCAGCATGCCGGTCGGGCGGTGCAGCGGTCGCAGGTCGGGGAGGGCGAGGCGGAGGACGCTCCCGATCCTCGCTGTCACCAGGAGCGTGAGTTGGTCGTCGGAAACGACCACCCCCGCGGCCTCGGGCATCGTCTCCGCCGCCCGCAGCTCCTGTCCGGAGTCGATGTCGCGGAGGGAGAGGCGACCGCCGAAGTGGAGCACGGCGACCCATGTCCCCCGCTCGTCCAGCGCCAGCGCGCTCACTGCCCGGCCCGCGTCCGGGACCAGCTCCCGCCGCGTTTCCCGGGCCAGGTCGTAGACCCTCACCCGCTCGACCGTGGCCGCCGCCAGCACGTCTCCCGTTCCGTCGAAGGCCAGCGCGGTCGGGGGTGCCCCGAGCGGTTCGAGCGTCCGGCGCTCGCCCGTGGCGCTGTCCCAAATAGCCAGCGTCCCCGTGACGCCACCCGACGCCACCCGACGCCCGTCGCGGCTCACGGTCGTCGTCCTGATGTCCTCCCCCTGGTGGGTGAATTTCACAAGGTGGGGGCTGGCGGTCACGGCCTGGAAGAGCGCCGCCTCGGTCTGGGGGGTGGCGCGCTGCTGGAACCCCTGGACGGCGAGGAGTTGGGCGAGGTCGAGCCTCCCGACCAGGTTGCCGACGGAGAGGGCAGCGACCTGGCGGGCGATGGCCAGCTCCGTCTGGTCGCGCGCCCGGTTGCGCTGCTGGAGGGCGATCACCGCGCCGGTCACGGCCAGCACGGTGAGGCAGACCAGGATCACGATGGCCGATCGGGCGAGGCGCATTGCCTTCCGATGGGCGGAGATGTCCTCTCCGATCAGCTCGTCCCGAGGTCGACCGTGGAGTGGTGCGGCCAGGTCGGCGACGCACTGCCGGAACTGGGGGTGGCGGAGCGAGACGTCCTTGACGTCCTGCGCCCACCGGAAGTCGACCCACTTCGGCTCCGCGGTGAACGCTCCGCGCAGCGCGGGAGGGAGCGCGGTGGTGGTCGCCCAGTCGAAGTCGCCGGCGGAGTCGCTCCACTCCAGCTCACCGCCGGTGAGCGCGATCAGCATGCGGTCGGGCGGCTTGTTGGATCGCCACCACGACACCTCCTGGCCCACCCAATGGGACTGGGCGGCTTGCGGCGAGGCCATGAGGATGAACGCCGAGGACGCGTTCAGCGCCCGCTCGATGGCACCCCAGAGTGCGGGATCGGCCGAGAGGCTCGTCTGATCGCGGAATACTCGCAGCGCCCGGACCCGGTTCCAGGGCTTGGCGAAGCGCTGAAGCCCCTTCTGGAGGGACGCCGCCAGGAGTCCGTCGACGGCGTGGCTGTAGGAGATGAAGGCGGCGTAGGGATCGGCTTTCGCAGCCGTGCTTGGAGGTGAGGGGGGCGCCGCCGTTCTGCCCACCGGCCCATTCTGACACTGGTTACCGCTGCATGCCGGTGTCCTTCTCAGGTCAGGCCCAGCACGGCGACGACCAGCAACAGGCCGGCGATCGTGTAGGCCGCGTAGTCGTTCACCGACCCGTTGTGCAGCGCGCGGAGGGTCGTGATCGGCCGGGGTTCGCGACTGCCTACGACGGCACGCGCGAGCAACAGCCCGAGC
>JALZEC010000271.1 GCA_030862235.1 Actinomycetota bacterium
CTAGGCGGAGGTCCGCTCCAGTCCCGTCCGCCGGACGACCTCGCCTTCGAACGCCGCCGGATGCTGGCGCATGGTCCAGTACGCGGACACCAGCGGGTAGTGGCCGGCAGCGACCAAGGCGGTGTACGGGACCTGCTCCCGGGCTCGACCCGTCCGTCGCCCCGTGGCGGCATACCGGGCCTCCCGCTGAACGTGGGCGTCGAGTGGCGGCAGGTCGTGTGGAGAACCCAGGAGGGGCAGGAACCAGGTCGCCCACGAGAAGTCCGCCCTCTCCTCGGGCACACCGAAGAGGCGGCGGTTCGTGCGACGGAGGAAACGTGAAAGGGTATGGTCCGGGGTGGCCCCGACCTCCTCTCGCCACCGGAGGAGCCTGCGGCCCAGCCGCGTCGCCCGGGCCATCAGCTTCCGCTTGGTGGTGGGCGCCAGTCCGATCGTGCCTCCGTCGTAGCGGAAGCCGAGGAAATCCCAGGGCTGGCCCGGACGGGCGACCGACGACTTCTCCTCATTCACCTCGAGGCCGCGCTCCCCAAGCCGGGCCCTGAGCAGCTTCTCAATGTCCGCCAGCTCGGTGGGAGGCGCGAGGACGAGCATGTCGTCGCTGTAGCGGGCGTAGACGGCCCCCGTGTCCGCGATCTCCTGGTCGAGCTCACGGAGGTAGAGCGTGGCGAGCAGCGGCGCCAAGGGGGTCCCCGCCATGATCCCCTTCGGTGCTCCGTCGACTACCGCGCCACGCCGGGTGACCCGGACATCGAGCAAGGCAGCGCCGAGCAGCGTCCGCACTGGTGCTTCGAGAAAGGGCTCCGGCAGGCGAGCGAGAAGGTCCCGCACGTCGACTGAGTTGAAGTAGTCACGCACGTCCAGGCGCAGACAGGCCTTGCCCTCGATGGCACCGTTGCCGAGCACCGTCCGGAAGGCGGTACGCGCTCCCCCGCCGGGCAGGAACGATCGGCACCAGGGCGACGCAACCTCGGCCGCCACTGGCTGCAGGATGCGGTTGACGACGCGGAACAGCAACTCGTCCAGCGGCGGGTACTGGAACACTCGCTTCTTGCGGCCATCCGCCTTGTTCAGCCACGCCTCCTGCGGTGGCGCCGGTCGGTGGCTCAGGGTCAGCACGTCGGCTGCGACGCGCCGGTGCATCCCCGACTCGATCAGATTCTCATAGGCCGCGATGCGCTCCGTCCGCCTGGGATTGCGGGTGCGGAAGAGGTTCACCGCGGTCACCCAGGGCTCGTCCGCGGTCAGAGGATCGAGTAGGGAGCGGGAAGGAAGTCGCTTTGAAGCGGCATCGCCGCACTCGGAGGTACGCACGACATCCGCCTCCAGGGATCGATCGTCACATCGCGCCGTCGTGCGCTGCTCCGCCCGGAGGCGCCCGAAGGCATCCCTCCCGCTCGCGCTGGACCCTATCGCATCGCCATGAGCGGGACGCGGCAGGGAGGTCCGAAAAGGCGCTCATTCCTGGGACGGCTACTGGCGCTTCTCGAAGACGAGGACGGTGTTGCCCCGTTGCTCGAGGATGTGAGCCAGCGACCATCCGTTTTCCCACCGATCGTTTAGCGTCTTGGTCAGCCCGTTCACGCTGAGGGCCCGCTTGTTCACCTCGACCTGGTAGTGGCGCTCCTCCGCGGCCTCGACCGCCTTGGCGGCCACGCCCTCGTCGATCCCTGCCTCTTCGACGATGTCGCGAGCTTCGTTCACCCGCCCCGCTCTAGCCGCTCGTACGGCCCTCGCCGTGCCGGTCGTCTTGCCGGCGGCCTTCTTGGCTGTACGCCCCGCCTTGCGAGCCGTGGAGGTCACGTCCTCCGCTGCCTTGGCCGCCCGCTTCTTCGCCCCCGCTGCCACTCCGTCATCGGCTGCCATAGCTCGTCCCCTTCTCGGATCTCGTCCCCGCCGGCCTCAACGTTCTCCCTACCCGACCCGCCTTGGGCTTAGACGAGACGAGATAGCGCCCGCAGAATGGTTGGATCAGAGGCGGTCCGCGCGGTGGGCTCGTCCGGGCGGACCGTCGCTCGGCCTTGGTCAGGTACCCTTGTAGTTCAGAACCTGATGCAGGGTGTGGTGGACCTCCACCAGGTCGGCCTGGTCGGCCATGACCTGATCGATGTCCTTGTACGCGGCGGGGATCTCGTCCAGCAGCGCATGAGCCCGCTTGGCCAGCCACACCTTGCCCGCCATCGCATCGGCGAGGTCGGCAGACGTGTAGAGCTTGCGGGCCTTGGTGCGGCTGTGCCGGCGACCGGCACCGTGCGAGCACGAGAGCCAGCTGGCCGGGTTGCCCTTGCCGGAGACGATGTAGCTGCGCGTGCCCATCGAGCCGGGGATGACCCCCAGGTCGCCCTTGTCGGCCCGGATGGCGCCCTTGCGGGTCACCCACAGCTCCTTGCCCTGGTGTACCTCGAGCTGCGTGAAGTTGTGGTGGCAGTTGATGCGGCGGGTTTCCTTGCCGAAGCCGATGAACCGCAGCACCTCGGCCATGGCCTTGTCCATCATCTGGTTGCGGTTGGCCTTGGCATAGTCCTGTGCCCACAGCATGTCGGCTACGTAGGCCTCGAACTCGGGGGTGCCCTGGACGAACCAGGCCAGATCCGGGTCCTCGAGGCTGAGCATGGCCTGCTTGGCCAGGCGCCGCGCCTTGGCGATGTGCATCTGGGCGAGCTGGTTGCCGATGCCCCGGCTGCCCGAGTGCAGTACCACCCACACCCGGCCGCGCTCGTCCACGCACAGCTCGAAGAAGTGGTTGCCGGAGCCGAGCGTGCCGAACTGCGTGGCTGCCTTCTTCACCTGGTCCTTGGATAGCTCCGTAGCCGGCTTGTGGTTCGCCAGCCACTTGTCGGCCTGGTTGGCGGCCTTGTCGTGACCGCGACCCACGCCGGCAGGCACCGCCCGCTCAATGCCCCCGAGGAGCGGCTCGAGCGAGTCGGGCAGCTGGTCCTCGGTCACGTCCAGCTCGGCGGCGATCATGCCGCAGCCGATGTCCACGCCCACGGCCGAGGGGATAACTGCGCCCTTGGTAGGGATCACGGAGCCGACGGTGGCGCCGATGCCCACGTGGGCGTCCGGCATCAGGGCCACGTGTCCCTCGACGATGGGCAGGCGAGCCGTCTTCTCCGCCTGGCGGATCGTCTCCGCCTCGATGTCGCTCGCCCAGGAGACGAGCTTGGGGTTGATGGTCGTGGGCATGATGCACACCTCCTTTCGCGTGGTTGTTCTTCCCAAATGTGGCGGTACGGCTCCGCCCTCGGATCATGGCGTGTCAACAGGTTTATGCAACTCACTCGCTCTCGCCCCTCGCGGGCGGCGCACCGTTCGCGTGAGGGCGAGGTAGAGCACGCCCCAGCCGCCGGCGATCAGGGCCAGCACAACTGTGACCAGTCGGGGACCCAGCTCAGTGGTGACCCACCCCGAGATCAGGAACGACGAACTCATGGTAAGGGTCAGCAAGGCGAAGTCGGCAGCGAAGATTCGGCCACGGAAGGCGTCAGACGTTGCCAGCTGCAGGCCGAGGTTGGACAGCGTCCACTGCGCCCCGCCGCCCAGGTGGGCAAGGAAGGCGCCTCCGACGGCCAGGGCCAGAACGGGTGAGGTCGCCACACCGAGGTAGCCGGCGCAGTAGACCACTGCTCCCGCCCCGCACAGGTAGAGGATGGCTGGGACTGAGGTCTGTGCGGACCCGGCGACAAGCCGGTGCTGGGCGAGGACAGGACCGATGAGGGCGCCGGCGCCACGAGCGGCGAGCAGCAGTCCGATGCCCAGGTCGCCGCTTTCGAACACCTCTTTCCCGTACACCGCGAGCAAGGGGACCACTCCGCCGGCCAGCCCCAGCCCCGACTTGGAACACAACAGGAGGAGCAGCGGCCGGCTCGACCGGGCGTAGTGGAACGCCTCGATGGTGTCGGCGACCGGACGGATCCGACGGACCTCGGACTCCCGTGGCGCGTTCATCGGTCGTCGAACAAGGGCGATGAGCACCGCGGCACAGAAGAACGTCGCGGCGTCGGCCACGAACGATGCCGAGCGACCGAACGCGACGGTGAACGCCCCCCCGAGGGCGGCCCCGATGGCGAGCATGGCTCCCCAAACCGAACCGAGGAGGGCATTCGCGCGGGGAAGATCAGCGGGGGCGACGAGGTTGGGGATGGCGGCCTGCACGGCGGGTCCGACGAAGGCACTCAGTGCCGCGATCACCGCCCGGGCGACGAAGGCAAGCCAAACGGTGGACTCGTCGACTCCCAACAGAAGCAGGGCAGCCACTGCCTGCCCCGCCGACACGACGAGGATGAGCCTGCGGCGGTCGAAGGTGTCGACCATCGGGCCGGCGAGGGGTGTCACGAGAAAGATCGGCAGCATCGTCGCGACCATCACCAGGGACGCGGCCAGCGGCGAGTCGGTCAGGTCGAGCACCAGGCCGAGCAGCGCTACATCCGCGAACCAGTCGCCCAGGAACGAAACGACCTGCGAGAGGAAGACGAGGCGGAGGTCTGGGTTCCTGCGGAGGAGCTCGATCACTGGGGCGGTGGCGAAAACCGACGGACCGATGAGGCACCGGAAGGCGCGACGCCCGCTTGGAGGAGAATCCGAACGCCGATTGTCACGGTTTCCGCCAGCGCTGCCATGCCTCTTCGGACCAGCCGTCATCCTCGAGGAGGCCCGCGAGCAGACACCGCCGGTCGCGCTGCTGCTCGAGCGCGGCGGCGAACGCTTCGTCGGTGACAACGGGGATCCCGGCTCGCCGCAACGCTTCGAGGCTGGGCGGATCCAGCGGCCGCCTCGACCCTTCGGCGATGGCCGAGCGGACGGTGTCGAGGAACAACCCGACGCCCTCGTTCAACGGCTCCACTGCGCCCGCATCCGGACGGGCCTCCGCCGTCACCCCCCACCGGAGGAGGCTGATGGCTTCGTCCAGGACGACGTAGCTCACAGCGACCGCGGTGCGCTCGTTCGGACTATGGAAGTAGTGGAGTACGGGATAGGTCAGATGGCGTTGCGCCGACAGGTGCACCATTGGCGTAAGCGCCACCAGGTGCTGACGAAGCGACCCGAACGTGGTTCCTGTCCAGGCGGCAATGACGATCCCCTCGGGGGT
Organism: Actinomycetota bacterium; assembly: GCA_030862235.1. Classification (GTDB taxonomy): domain Bacteria; phylum Actinomycetota; class Acidimicrobiia; order Acidimicrobiales; family AC-14; genus JALZEC01. The sequence goes on from JALZEC010000271.1 coordinate 5,087, forward strand.
CCTGCCGAGCGACGAGATGTAGCCGGCGAGCTGCCGCCGTTCGGCGGCCGCCGACGCCACCGGGATCAGATAGGTGATTGCCAAGGTTATGAAGATCAGCCCGCTGGCGTGGTTTGCCACCCGTGCCGCCCGCCAACCGCCCATGTCGGTGGCAAAGTCAGCACTACTGGCGGTGAAGATGCCGTCGCCGGCGAAGTAGAGGCGCTGGAGCAGATTGGCGGGCCGTCCCGTCTCGACGACCCGCACCGCCCCTTCCGAGGCGGAGAAGATCAGCCACCAGGCGCCCCAGGCCACCATGATCCAGGCCAAGAGGAGGAGGACGACGATACCCACGCCGGACACGGCCAGCAGTCGGTTGCGGGGCCCGTCGGAACCACGCCCAAGAAGCAGGGCGATGCTCCACAGGCCAGTCGACAGCCGACCAGTCAACGGACCGGCTCCCGAGGCCGAAGCGACCACAGTCCAGAGGACGTCGAAGATCAGAGCTACGAGGAGGACGGCCCCGAGAACGATCAGCGCGACGGTCACCGCCCACGACCTACCCGAAGGTGGCCCGCCAGATCCCGCAGCAGTTGTCGGGAATACCCGGTGATGCCAGCGGCCTCGGGGGGTAGGGAAGAGGCATGGGCAGGAGCGGTTCGCGGCCCAGTGCCGATCCACGGGTGCTGGCGTTGGTGCTGGCCGGGGGCGAGGGCAAGCGCCTCGCGCCTCTGTCGGCTGAACGAGCGAAGCCGGCGGTGCCATTCGGTGGTCACTATCGGCTCATCGACTTCGTCCTGTCGAACCTCGCCAATGCCGGCTACCTCAAGATCCTGGTTCTGACTCAGTACAAGAGCAACAGTCTCAACCTGCACATCACCCGCACCTGGCGTGTCTCGTCGCCCCTGGGGGGCTACGTGAGCCCGGTGCCGGCCCAGATGAGGCGAGGGCCGGAGTGGTTCCAGGGCTCGGCCGATGCGATTTACCAGAGCTTCGACCTGATCGAACAGGAACGCCCGGACTACATCTGCGTCTTCGGGGCAGACCACGTCTATCGGATGGATCCGCGGCAGATGGTGAACCAACACATCGAGTCGGGGGCAGGCGTGACCGTGGCCGGGGTCCGGGTGCCGATCGAGGAGGCGAGCGCAGCTGGTGTGATCGAGCCCGCCGACGACACGGAGATTCGCAGCTTCGTCGAGAAGCCCTCGGACCCGGAGGGGCTGCCTGACGACCCCGACCACGTCCTCGGCTCGATGGGCAACTACGTGTTCACGGGGAAGACCCTCTTCGACGCCGTGCATGCCGATACGAAGAACGACGACTCAGACCACGACGTCGGCGGCGATCTGATCCCGATGCTCGTGAATGAGGGCGAGGCTCACTACTACGACTTCACAAAGAACAAGGTGCCGGGCGAGACCGAGCGCGAACACGCGTACTGGCGTGACGTCGGCACGCTCGACGCGTTCTACAACTCGCACATGGATCTCCTGGCGCCCGAGCCGCTCTTCAATCTGGACAACGACCGATGGCCGATCTACACCTCCGCTCCCACTCTTCCCCCGGCGCGGTTCGTTTTCGAAGGCGTTGAGGGGACGGGACGGGTCCTCGACTGCCTCATCTGTTCCGGGGCATCGGTGATCGGAGCGACGGTCGAAGGCTCGGTCATCTCCCCTGGAGTGATCATCGAGCCGGACGCGTCCATCGAGCGCTCAGTGCTCATGCACGACGTAGTGGTCGGGCGCGGCTCCGTCATCCGCAACGCGATCATCGACAAGAACGTCGAGGTCGCCCCCGGCACCACCATCGGGGTGGACCACGAAGCGGACCGTCAGCGATTCACAGTTTCGGACAACGGCGTGGTCGTCATCGGCAAAGGGGAAAAGATCTCCGGTTGACAACGCAGGGAACGGGAGGCAGTGGACAATGACCGACAATCAGGCGACCACGCTGGAGGGCGGCCCTAGTGGCCGCGACAGCGGGATCCGGCCCATCCTCCTGGCCATCGCAGGTGACAGCGGCACAGGCAAGACGACCATCACCAAGGGCTTGGTCGAGGCGCTCGGCCGTGATCGCATCACGTCGGTAGGGGCGGACGACTATCACCGCTACGACAGACAAGAAAGGAAGGAGCTCCCGTTCACCCCGCTCCACCCCGAGTGCAACTACATCGACATCATGGAGCAGCACCTCCAACACCTTGTTTCGGGACAGCCCATCCTGAAGCCGATCTACAACCACGACAATGGCCAGCTCGAGCGTCCGGAGTACATCGAACCCCGCGAGTTCGTGATCGTCGAGGGCCTGCTCCCCCTCTACACGAAGACGTCGCGCGCCGCGTTCGACATCAGCACCTATCTCGACCCGCCGGAGGAGATCCGGATCGCCTGGAAGACGAAGCGCGACACCGGCAAGCGGGGCTACACCGAGGAGGAGGTTCGCGAAGACCTCAAGAAGCGCGAACCCGAGTCCGAGGAGTTCATCCGTCCGCAGCGAGCACATGCGGACATCGTGATCCGGTTCGCCCCCATAGAGGAGCGTGGTGAGACGCCTCACGACCCGCTGAGCGCGACCCTCCTGCTTCGACCGACGATCAGCCACCCCGACCTTGTGTCGATCATCACGGAGGACATGCGGGAAGCGATCCATCTCGACCTCACGCGCGACGACGACGGGAAGCCAGTGGACTGCGTCCACATCCACTCCTACGCAGATCCTGAGGTGACCAAGAAGGTCGAGCAAGCCATCTGGGACGAGCTCGGGGTGGATGCGCCCGTCCCCGAATCGCTAGGGAGGCTCGACGACGATTCCGACGAGCGGGACGAGCCCCTGGCCCTGACGCAGCTGATCCTCCTGTACCACCTCGTCCAGGCTGAGCAGTCGCTCCGCGCCGGCTCGAACGGCTAGCCCCAGGAACCGTGGCGGACGCTATCGACGAGGAGACAGGCCACTCGACCCGAGGAGAAACGGTCGAGGATCCACTCGTCATCGTTGCCAATCGCGGTCCGGTCTCGTACAGCCGGAGCGAGGGCGAGCGGGTGGCCGAACGGGGAAAGGGAGGACTCGTCACCGCCCTCGCCGGCCTCGTCGGCCAGTTCAAGGACGCGTTGTGGGTGTGTGCGGCCCTCAGCGACGAGGACGTCGCGGTCACCCGCGAGCACGACGGACAGGCGTTCGACCTGGAAGCCAACGGCGGGCCAGGGATCCGGCTCCGGATGCTGGAGCTCGACCGCGATGCGCAACACAAGTTCTACGGGGTCATCTCCAACCCTCTCCTCTGGTTCGTCCAGCACTACCTCTGGGAGTTGAGCGAGGCGCCCAACATCACGCGCTTCGAGTGGGATGCCTTCGACGCCGGATACGCACCGGTGAACGCCCAATTCGCGGACGCGGTCGCCGAAGAAGTCGAGGGGTTCGGAGGCCGGTCGACAGTGATGGTGCACGACTACCACTTCTATCTCGTGCCCCAGCGAGTACGCGCCCGGTGCCCGGAGGCGTTCCTTTACCATTTCGTCCACATTCCCTGGCCCCACCCCGACGCCTGGCGCGTGCTGCCGCCTCCCATGCGAGAGGCGCTGTTCCACGGCGTGCTCGGCAACGACGTCGTCGCCTTTCACAACCAGCGTTCGGCCCGCAACTTCCTGCTCGGCTGCGCCGAGCTGATTGGGACACCCATCGACCTGCCGGAGCACACCGTCACCGTCGGCGACCGGACGGTGGCCGTCCGCTGGCACCCGATCTCAGTCAATCCCGACGAGCTGGAGGCGGGCGCGGAGTCGCCCAGGGTCGCCGACTACGAGCGGCGTCTCCGGGAAGAGCGCCGCGAACACCTCGCCCTACGCGTTGACCGGGCCGACCTCAGCAAGAACGTGCTGCGAGGGTTCCGGGCGTTCGACGTCATGCTCGACGACCATCCCGAGCTTGCCGAGCGGGTGACGTTCCTCGCCCTCCTGCAGCGGACCCGAGAGGACGTCGACGAGTACGTGGAGTACATGGAAAAGATCCGCGCGCTGGTGGAAGAGATCAATCGAAAGCACGGGACCGACTCCTGGCAGCCGATCGAGCTCGATCTGGAGGGGGACTTCGACCGGGTGCTCGCCGCCTACAAGCTGTTCGACGTCCTCATGGTCAACGCCGTCTTCGACGGGATGAACCTCGTGGCGAAGGAGTCGGTCCTGCTGAACGAGAACGACGGCGTGCTCGCCCTCTCGGAGAACACCGGGGCGTACGAGGAGTTGGGGAAGTACGCCGTCACCCTTCACCCGTTCGACATCCAGCAGCAGGCGGACGGTCTGTTCGAGGCTCTCATGATGGACCGCGAGGAGCGGCGCGAAAGGCTGAAAGCGTGTGCCGCGATCGTCCGCGAGAACGACATCGGGAAGTGGCTCGAGGAGCAACTCGAAGACGTGCGGCAGCTCAGTGGACGGAAGTCGGCATCCTGAGTTGTCGTCCCTCGAGGAGGGGCCGCATATGCCGGAGATCCGAGGGGAATCATCGGTGCAGAGACGAGGACGAACATGAGCGAGCGTTCAAGTCCGCCCGATGAAGCCGCTGCCGAGGACGCGGTGCTGGAATACCTTGCCGCCCTGGAGACACGCCGGGCCACGGCGTCGACCTTCCCCCAGCCGGACCGGATCGTGGATGGCCTGGCGTCCTCCGAGATGAGCCCGTCCCCCGATGACCCCGAGGCGCTCCACCGCGATCTGGGCGCGCACGCTCCGGGCAGTGAGCAGAACCTGGAGCGGCTCGAGGAGGGCTTTGTCCACGGCGCCAAGGAGTACGGCCGCCGTCACGGCATGGGGTACGAGGCGTGGCTGCGCGCGGGAGTGGACCCTGCCGTGCTGGGGCGGGCAGGCATCGAGCCCGAGCCGGACTGATCGGCGGAAAATCACCTACGGCCGACAAAGATTCCACGCCTATCCGACAATGGAATTGGAGGTGCCATCGTGAGCGACGAGACAACTCCTCGAGCTGACGGCTCGGACGCCGTCACGCCGACCTACGACCCGGAAGGCGCCGCCCTCCATCTGCTGCGAGGTACCCAAGCGGCGGCGAGGGCATGCGTGCCATGGATAGGCCGGGGGGACAAGAACGCTGCCGACCAAGCCGCCGTAGAGGCGATGCGGGAGACGCTCGCCGAGGTCCCAGGCCGAGGCCGGGTGGTCATCGGCGAGGGTGAGAAGGACAAGGCCCCGATGCTGTACACGGGCGAGGAGATTGGCGCGGGCGACGAAGTGACCTTCGAGATCGCCGTCGATCCACTGGAGGGCACCAACTACTGCGCTCAGGGAGTCGAGGGGGCGATCTCGGTCGTAGCCGCGGCACCTCCTGGAGCACTGTGGGGCGTCTCCGCTTCGTACTACATGGACAAGCTGGTCGTGGGACCCGGAGCGGCAGAGGCCATCGACCTGACCGCGTCACCGGAGGACAATCTCGAAAGCGTCGCCCAGGCCCTGGGCAAGAAGGTGGGCGAGCTCATCGTGGTGATACTCGACAAGCCCCGCCATGAAGACCTGATCGAGCGGATTCGTAAGCTCGGCTGCGGCGTAATCGCCGTCCCCGACGGCGACGTCATGGGCTCCCTCCGCGTGCTCGTGCCGCACGGCAAAGCCGACGTGGCCATGGGGATCGGGGGCGCGCCCGAAGGGGTGATCACCGCCTGCGCCACCCGGCTCCTGGGCGGGAACATGCAGGCTCGCCCCGCCCCACAGGATGACGACGAGCGATCCGAGATGGAGAAGGAGGGAGTCGACCTGGAGCGGGTGCTCCAGCTGGACGACCTCGTCGGCAGTCCCGACTGCGCGTTCATCGCCACCGGGGTGACGGCCAGCGCGCTCCTGCCGGGTCCCGAACCAACTCCCTGGGGCTGGCGAGTGCGGTCAATTCTCGTCACGCCAAGTCACAAAGGCATGCTGACGGAGGCCCTGGTTCCAGAGCCTGCGAAGGCCCCCGACACCAAGGAGTAAGACAACCACTCCCCAGACATGCCCGCACGTACTCGGTCCCGACCACGTCACCTGGCCTTCGAACGCTAGCCACCGTCGTTCCAGGGAGGCTGGCTGCTGATGACGGTCGCTGCCATCATCCCGGCGAGGAACGAAGAGCCGACCGTCGGTGATGTCGTTGCCGCTGCGCGCCAGGCCCGGCTCGTCGACGAGGTGATCGTCGTCGACAACGATTCGTCCGACAGGACAGCCGAGGTCGCGGCCGCACGGGGCGCCCGCGTCGTGAGCGAACCGGTCAAGGGGAAGGGGGAGGCGATGCGGGCGGGCATACGCGCAACCAACGCCGACCTCGTCGTGTTCCTTGACGCCGACCTTGTTGGTCTTCGGCCTGAACACGTGGATGCCCTCGTGGATGCGGTACGGCAGGGAGCGGGAATGGCTTGCGGGCTGTTCGACCGCGGTCGGCTTCTGAACCCCCTGTTCGAACACGTCCTTCCCGCGCTGACCGGCGAACGCGCCTTGCGCCGGAAACTGTTCGAGGCGCTGGCACCGAAAGACCTCCACGGCTACCGGGTGGAGGCGGCTCTGAACTCAGAGGCGCGTGCCTCGGGCGTCCCCGTCGTGAGATTCGTGTGCCCCGGTCTGTGGCACCGCCCGAAGGAGGAGAAGTCCCCGAGCCCGCTGTCTGGATTCGTCGCCAAGGTGGCAATGCTCTTCACCGCCATGGCCGAGTATGTCTCTTCAGGTGTTCGGCGCAGGCGACGAGTGGCCGCGATTGCTCGAGCGGCAAGGCAGGCGGCAAAACCGAGAGGAAAACGCGGAGGCGGCTGAACGTGGTCGGTGAACCCTCCGACTCAGATCAGGGCCGAGAACCGCTCTCAAGCCGAGGTGTGCTGTTCGCAGATGGCCCGGAACAGGCCGTTCGTCTCGGCCGGAGCGAAGGCCGTGGTTGGGTAGGCGCAGAGAAGGGAGAACGAGCGGGACGCGGCAAGTTCGTTCCACAGCTCCTCGAGGGCGAGCGCGGCGGCGACGTTCCCTTCCACCCAGAGAACCGCCACCATCTCGCCGTAGACGCGGACGGAGCGGCCGGTTTGGGCGGCGTCGGCAATGAGGTGTCCGACGCTGCTGTGGAAGCGAGCGGCATTAGGCGTGCCGTCGACAATGAACCGAGAGAGCAACGCCTCCGCGTCAACGCCGACGTAACGTCCCGTCTGTCGTGCCCCATCCAGATCGATGCCTGCCTCGATGAGGGCGGCTTCGAACAGTCCCCGGTGCTCTCTGGTGGCGACGATGACGGCCGTCTCGTCCCCCTGCAGGGCTGGCTCGAGGTACTCGCGGACAGAGCGGGTGAGAGAACGCTCGTTCTCGTAGAACTCAACGAGGTGAGAGCCGGACTGCCCAGGGGCGGTCGCAGTCCGATCCAGGGCGACGCGGCCTCGGAGTCCCTTCACCGCAACTTTTCCGCCGCGGCGGCCGACGAGTCCGTTGGCGACCTCGATCACGCCGAGGGCGGCGGGATCCACGGTGGTCACCTGCCGCAGGTCAATGTCGATGGCCAGGTTCCCCTGGCCATCGATCAGATCCCCGAGCACCGCGCCCAGTCGAATCGAGCTGGCAAGATCCAGCTCGCCGCGAACAGACACCAGGATCCCAGTGGGCTCGCGAGTGACCTTGATGGAAGAGGCAGCTGCTGTCATGAATGCTGGGGTTCTGGCCGGGCCGTCGTCTCGTACGTGACGGACGCACCACTGTCCCCGTGCACACGCGCGTGCCGCTTGTGACGGGAAGGGCAGGCGCGCCCTGGGATGAAGTCCCGGATTCTACAGCCCGCTGTCTTGATCGGCGGCCCAGTCGGAAGAAAATCCGTCGGGAACGGTCCCGCCCAACCTCACCTCGTTCGAAGCACGAGAGCCCTTAGAGACGAAGGGCCTGCACGTCGAGTTCGACGTCCACTCGCCGTCCCACCAGGACGCCGCCGGTCTCGAGCACACGGTTCCACGTGAGACCCCACGCTTCACGGTCGATCACCGTGGTGGCGGCAAATCCCAGTCGCTGTTCACCTGAGTCGGGCACGGCCACGCCGAAGAACTCCACGTCGAGCATGACGGCGCGAGTCACTCCCCGCAGCGTCAGGTCCCCCCCGACCTGCCAACCACCTCCCTCTCCGGCTGCGATAGAGGTGCTGTGGAAGGTCAAGGTCGGGTAGTCGTTGACGTCGAGGAAGTCCGCGCTTCGAAGATGGGCGTCGCGTCGCCAGTCGGCGGTGTCGATGCTGGTCGCGTCGATGGTCATGTCCACCCGTGACTCTTCGGGAACCTCTGCCACCTCCAGCGTCCCGGTGAACTCGGTGAAGCGCCCGCGGACCTTCGAGATCGTGAGAAACCGGGCCACGAACTCGATGCTGGAGTGGGCGGCATCGATCTCGTATGCGCCGGCGAGGGGAATCTGCTGACCGCGGTGGTGCCGGGTCAGGGGGACGACGACCTGAGTAACCGGTAGGCGGAAGGCGCGCTGGACGCGGTGGGGGACGTCCTGGCCCAGCCATCGGGAAAGCCCAGGGGGCAGGGTGGAGAGGATGATCTCATCGAAGGAGCCCGGCTCACGCAGCAGTACCTGCCCGATGGCGTAGACCGGGTTGGGGTCGCCCACCTCTCCACTGATCTCGAAGCCCTCAGCCTGCAGCTCGGCCAGGAACTCCTTGAGGCGGACTTCAGCGGCGGCTCGATCACCACCCTCGGTCCACGTCCAGGCGCTGGCCGGATGCGAGGCGGGAACGACCACGTGGAAGGCGCCCCCGCGCTTTTCCCGGAGCTGCCGCAGGCATGCGAGCAATGCCTCGCTGCGCAACGTCTGGTTCCCCACAACCAGGTAGCGAACCATAACCCCTCCCCCGGCCGAAAAGGATAGTTCCAGCCGCTGACTCAGGCACAGGAGGTGAGGACCGAGGACGCGTGGTCTCTAGGCCAGGGCGGCGGCCAGGGCCACACGGGCGGCCGTGGCCGAAGGAGCGCAACGGGCAGCCTCGGCGGCGGCGCTGAATGCGCTCATGGTGTGGCGACGCAGCAGGTCCTTCACCTCGCCGATGGCCCCCGCCACCATGGACAGCTCGCGCACCCCAAGGCCGACGAAAGCAGCGCCAACGACCGGATCGGTCGCCGTCTCGCCACAGACGCCCACCCACGCCCCGGAGTCCTCAGCTGCGGCCACGACCTGCGCAATCAGATCGAGCATGACGGGTTCACAGATGTCAGCC
>JALZEC010000290.1 GCA_030862235.1 Actinomycetota bacterium
GTGCCCCCGGGCGAGCAGCGGCTGCTGAGGGCCCAGGTGGCGAGCGACGTCCTGCGCTACATGCGGGAGGGCGTGGGCCGGCTCTCCGGGGGCTGGAAGCGCTGGGCCGAGGAGCAGCTCGAGCCCAAGGTCGACTGGCGCCGGGTCCTGGCCGCCGAGATCCGCAAGGGCCTCACGATGGTCTCGGGACGGGTGGACTACACGTACCGCCGGCCGTCCCGGCGGGCGTCCGCGGTGCGCGACGTCATCCTGCCGGCCATGGAGCGGCCCGTGCCCGAGGTCCTCGTGCTGTGCGACACGTCGGGGAGCATGGACGACGACCTGCTGGCCCAGGTCCTGGCCGAGGTGGACGGCCTGCTCAAGGGCGTGGGGCTGGCCCGCAACCGTCTGCGGGTGATGTCGGTGGACGCCGCCGCCCACACCGTCCAGCGGGTGGCCAACGTCCGGTCGATCAACCTGGTCGGCGGCGGAGGCACGGACATGGGAGCCGGCCTCGAGGCAGCGGCCAAGCTCCGGCCCCGGCCCTCGGTCGTGGTCGTGCTGACCGATGGGCTCACGCCCTGGCCCGACCAGCCGCCCAAAGGCATGCAGGTCGTGGTCGGGCTGATCGAGGGCACGTCCATCCGCCGGGGGAAGGCGTGGGCTGCCCCCCAGTGGGCCCGGGTCGTACACATCGAAGCCCCCGACACCGCCGCCTGAGGACGGGCGGCGGCCGGCGCACCCCGACCCGTGGTCTCATCCAGCCGCTGGTACGAACACGTGCCGGCGGCCACCGCCGTCATCCCGTGCGAGGGGGAGGAGCACCGGCTGACCTGGCGGTGGGGGAAGCTCAAGCTTGACGACCACGACCTGGGCTCGGAGCGGGCCATGCTCGTGCTGGGCGGGCAAGCGTCCGCCTGCCTCCGGGCGCTCGGACTGTGGGAGAGCCAGTTCGCGATGCCCCCCGAGCACTTCCTCCAGATGCACCGCTGGCTGGGGCCCGACGCTGTCCTCGCCCCCAAGGAGTTCGACCTGCCCCGCCAGGTGGGGGTGACCCTCAGCTGGGAGCGGGCCTGGAAGCGGTCGGTCTACCTGGACAAGCACGGCCAGCTCCTGGAACGGATGGTGCGGGACAAAGCGGTCCCCGCCCTTCGAGCCCACTTGACGGAGGAGAAGCAGCGGTTCGGCACCCGCTCGATCCGGACGGTCGAGGTCCGCCATCTCCGAGCCGGTCAGCCGCCCGGCCTGCGGGGGCGGATGGACTCGGTCTCCGTGTCGGTCAGTGCCGCGCTGAGCAGCGACTGGATCGTGCGGGTGTGGGCCGCCGGGCTGGCCGCCGTTCCCGGCGCCTTCGTGCTCCAGGTGAACGGGCGTGGCTCGCGGGGGCCGGGCTCGCTTGCCGTCCTGGCCGTCCGGTGGAAGCAGGTGCAGCCCGGCGTGGGGGAGGCCGTAACCGAGGCGGCGGAGGCGGTCCGTACTCCGGAGGGGTGGCGGCTCGACCAGCCGGTCGAGCACTAAGCTCCACCCTCCCTTCGGTGGCTCGGTCGCCACCGGTGGACGAGAGGATCCGGAGCAGCTGACGACGCACCCTGAGCTGGCGGCCGAGCAGGCCGTCATCGACCGGGCCTACGCACGCCTCGACCAGATGCGCAGCGCGGCGCGTGCTGTCTCGGAGGACGTCCTCGACCTCGGTCAGGGCGGGACCCACTCGGCCCGCTTCGAGCGGGACGTGCGGGTGGAGGCGACCGAGCGCCGCCTGGCCGCCCTGCGGGAAGCGGACGCCGGGCTCGTGTTCGGCCGGATCGACCGCCAGGACGGCGAGCGGCTCTACATCGGGCGGGTCGCCATCTCCGACGAGCACAACGAGCCGCTGGTCATCGACTGGCGGGCGCCGGCGGCCGAGCCCTTCTACCGGGCGACCCCCGGCCAGCCCCTCGGGTTGAGCCGTCGGCGGCACTTCCTCCTGCGCGGGCGCCAGCTGGTGGGGATCGAGGACGACTTGATCAGCGCCGACGCACCCGATGAAGGAATGGTCCTGGTGGGGGAGGCGGCCCTTCTGGCCTCGTTGCGCCGGGCCCGTACCGGACGGATGGCGGACATCGTGGCCACCATCCAGCGGGAGCAGGACGAGATCATCCGTGCGCCCCTGCCGGGAATCCTCGTGGTCCAGGGCGGGCCCGGCACGGGCAAGACCGCGGTCGCCCTGCACCGCGCCGCGTACCTCCTGTACACCTACCGGTTCCCCCTCGAGCGGTCCGGCGTCCTCCTCCTCGGGCCGAACCGGGTGTTCCTCCGCTACATCGAGCAGGTCCTCCCCGCCCTGGGCGAGCACACGGTGACCTTTGCCACCCCGGCCACCCTCCTGCCGAGGGTAAGGGTGACGGCGACCGACGCCGAGGACGCGGCCCGGGTCAAGGGCGACGTGCGCATGGCCAAGGTGCTGGCCCGTGCCGTCCGGCAGCGTCAGCGCCCCCTGGCCCGGCCGTCCACCATCCCCCTCGGCCGGCACCTGCTCACCCTGACTCCGGACGCCACCGCCGACGTCGTGTCCCGAGTGAAGCGCCGGCGCGGTACCCACAACGAGCGACGGTTGGCCTTCGAGCGACTCGTCGCCCGCCACCTCCTCGATCAATGGCGCCGCCGAGAGGAGCTGGCCGACGACGAGCCCCTGCCCGAAGACCTCGAACGCCGACTGCGGCGGCAGCAGGCGTTCGTCGCTGCCGTCGAGCGGATGTGGCCCGTGCTCACGCCCGAGGACCTGCTCAACGACCTGTTCGGGGTGAGCGCCTTGTTGCGGCTGGCCGCCGGGTCGCTCCTCGCACCGGACGAGTGGAAGGCGCTGGAGCGCCCCCGCCACCGCCGCCTGGCCGAGGTGCCGTGGACGGAGGAGGACATCCCCCTGCTCGACGAGGTCGCTCGCCACCTCGGTCCCGTGCCCGCTCGGGCCCGACCGGCCGAGGAGGTCGACGACGGCGAGCGGGCCCTCCTGGAGCGGTCGGTGGAGGCGGCGGGCGAGCTCGATCCGCTGATGCGGGCCGACCTTCTCGACCACCTGGCCCGCTGGACTCGAGAGCCGGAGGACGACGAGGAGGTGCCGGACCTGGCCACCCGCTCCTTCGGGCACGTGCTGGTGGACGAGGCACAGGATCTCTCGCCTATGCAGGCCCGGATGATCGGGCGGCGGTGCCCCGGCGGCTCCATGACCATCGTCGGGGACCTGGGCCAGGCCAGCCGGGAGCACGCGGCCGACGCCTGGGACGACGTCATCGCCCACCTCCCGCACCGGCGGCCGGTGCGCCGGGCGGAGCTCACCGTGAACTACCGGACCCCGGTGGAGGTGATGGAGCTGGCCGGCCGAGTGCTGGAGGCGGCCACGCCCGGCCTGTTGCCGCCCCGGTCAGTGCGGTCGACGGGGGAGTACCCCGTCTTCACGCCCGCCGCGGCTGCCGGTCCCGGGCTGCTCGAGGTCGCTGCCGCCGCCGCCCGCTCGGAGCTCGTCGCCCAGACGGCCGAAGGGGGGCGGTCGGCGGTGATCGCTCCGTTCGTCCTGCTCGAGGGGCTCCGGGCGGCGATCGGCGTGCCCGACACGGGAGCGGCCGCCCTCGAGCAGCCGCTCGCCGTGTACTCGGTAGATGGAGCGAAGGGGCTGGAGTTCGACGGTGTCGTCGTCGTCGAGCCGGCGGCCATTGTGGGCGAGCGGCGCCACGGCCTGCGTGCCCTCTACGTGGCCCTTACCCGAACCACGCGCCGGCTCCAGATCGTCTACGCCCAGCCCCTGCCCGCCGGCCTGTCCCCGGCGACGAACGGGCAGGTCTCCAGCCAGTAGCGACCGTTCGTCGGACCAGGACGACGGGGTCCGAGGCCACCGCCCTCTCGTCCGGACAGAGGAGCGCCGGCAGGGTGTCATGATTTCCGGATGCCGCACCCGGCCGACGAAGGCCCCTCGCCCGAGCCCACCTGGGCGATCGAACCGGTAGGTCCGCTGCGGGGCGAGGTCCGCATCAGCGGGGCCAAGAACGCCGTGACCAAGCTCATGGTGGCGTCGCTCCTCTCGGAGGAGCCGGGCACGGTCACCAATGCCCCGGAGCTGGGGGACGTCAACCTCAGCGCCCGCATGCTCCGGTCCGTCGGAGCGGAGGTCGAGATCGACCGGTCGGGCGAGGGGAACCGCGTGACGGTCGACCCGAAGGTGCTGACCGCCGCCCGGTTGCCCGTTTCCTACACCGGGCTCAACCGGGTGCCGATTCTGCTCGTCGGCCCCTTGCTGCACCGCATCGGGGAGGCGTTCGTCCCCCTCGTCGGTGGCGATCGCATCGGTGCCCGTCCCGTCGACTATCACGTCGCCGCTCTGCGCCAACTGGGCGCCGAGGTGGAGCTGACCGAGGAGGGGCTGGAGGCCAAGGCCGTCCACCTCCACGGCGCCCACATCCGCCTCCCCTTCCCGAGCGTGGGCGCGACCGAGACCGTCCTGCTCAGCGCGGCGACGGCCGACGGGCGGACCACCCTGGAGAACGCCGCCGTCGAGCCCGAGGTGGTCGAGCTGGCCCTGTTCCTCCAGCGGATGGGTGCCCGCATCGAGCTCCAACCCGACCGCCGCTTCGTCATCGAGGGGGTGCCCAGGCTCACCGGCGCCAACCAACGGTTGGGGGGCGACCGTATCGAAGCCTTCTCCTACCTGGTGGCCGGGCTGGCCACCGGCGGGCGGGTGCGGATCCGCGGCTGCGGCCAGGACCGGCTCGTCACCGCCATCTCCACCCTTCAGCGCATGGGGGCCGAGTTCGAGATCGACGACGGCGGCATCGCCGCCTCCGTCGGCGCCGCTGGGCTGCGGCCGGCGGCCGTCGCCACGGCCACCCATCCCGGCTTCATGACCGACTGGCAGCCCGGCCTGGTCGTACTGCTGACCCAGGCGCACGGACTCTCGGTCATCCACGAGACCCTGTTCGAAGACCGTTTGACGTACGTCGACGCGCTGCGGGCCATGCGGGCCGAGGTGGAGCTGTTCGACCAGTGCCTCGTGGGGAAGGCGTGCCGGTTCGAGGCGACCGGGAGCCTCCACTCGGCGCTGGTCCGAGGCCCGAGCGCACTCCAGGGGGCGGAGGTGGAGATGCCCGACATCCGGGCCGCTTTCGCCTACGTCATCGCCGCCGCCGTGGCCGACGGCCGGTCCGTGCTCCACGGTGTCCACCATCTCGAGCGCGGGTACGACCACGCGCTGGAGAAGTTCGCCTCCCTCGGCCTGCACATAACGCCCAACTGATCCGCGGCCGCCTGTCAGGCCGCGTCGCCGGCTGGCCCGCGTCGCCCGCCGGTCAGACCTTGATCTCGACTGGGACGCCGAGGGGAAGGGTCTCGGCCAGCTTGGTGATCTCCTCGTTGGGGAGGCGGATGCAGCCGTTGCTCACGTTCTGGCCGATGCTGGCCGTGTCGGCCGTGCCGTGGATGCCGACCTGCCCGTCGCCCCCGCCGAACTCGAACAGCACCTCCGAATAGGCCGACAGGCCGAGGGCGTAGGGCCCATAGGCGGCCCGCTGGTCCGGGAGGACCTGGATCGTCTGCGTCGTGTAGAACCGGCCCCCGGGCGTCGGCGTGCTGGGGGACCCGACCGCGACCGGTGCGTCGACGAGCACGTCCGTGCCCTGGTACGCAACCAGCCGCCGGGCGGGGACGTCGATCACGATGCGGTACTCGTGCTGGGCCAGTTCCACGTCTGCCGCTCGGATCCACCCCGCGCTCTCGTTGGGCCGCATGGGGAGCAGCACCTTGAGCCAGTCGCCCCTGTTCTCCTGGACCAGGAACACCCGCTCGACCCCGTAAAAGGAGTCGGGGTTCTCCAGCCGGTGGGCCGGGAGGTCCTGGCCGGGCTCGTCGAACACCTCGACCGTCGGCACGGTGGCCCCGGCGACGGTGAAGGTCGGATAGGCCGTCGTCGGCGTGGTCGCGGGAGCCGCGTCGGGCGCAGCCTGGGCGTCGGAGGTTGTGGGGGCTTGGGTGGCGGACTCGGGCGAGGAACCACCGCCGCAGCCAGCGAGAACCAGGGCGAGAACGAGGGCCAGGGCGGCCGCCACACGTCGAGGCATCGACGAGAAGGTTAGCGACGGCACGCGAAAACGAGGGACCGGCCCACCGGTCCCTCGTTCTCAAACCTCGCGTCGGCGGGCGGGTGGAATTGAGCTACGAGCCCGCCGGCGGGAGAGTCAGCGAACCTGGCCTCGCCAGGCTCCGGTCTCGACGCCGCGGCTCTCGATGAACTCCTTGAACCGCTCGAGGTCACCCTCGGTGCGCTTGGAGACGAAGCCCAGCTTGTCGCCTGCCTTCTCAACGGCGTCGTCAGGCTCGAAGTCGATGGCGAGCGTCACCCGGGTCGAGTTCGGGCCGTTCGGTTGGAACGTCACGACCCCTGCGTTGTGCTCTCCGGCCAGGCTTCGCCAGGCGATGCGCTGATCGGGCACCTGCTCGGTGATCTCCGCGTCCCACTCACGCTTGACGCCAGCGATCTCTGCCACCCAGTGCAGGTGCGTGTCGTCCAGCTGTACGACCTGCTCGACGCCTTCCATGAACCGGGGAAACTCTTCGAACTGGGTCCACTGGTCGTAGACCGTCCGTACCGGCAGG